>JAZOMP010000157.1:0-10163 GCA_045654045.1 Acutalibacteraceae bacterium | reverse complement strand
AACCCGGCGTGGCTGCTCAATGACCTTTAAAGTAAATGGCAGCCGTGTCAGCATCAGCTTTTTCTTCTTTTTTACCCTTTGTATCGCTCTTGTCCTCGATACAACGAATACCCCTGTGCTGACTATTTTTGCCGCCGTAATTCACGAAAGCGGACACCTGATTTGTATGCTTGCCTTCGGCGAAAAGCCAAGCAAGGTTTTTCTTGCCCCTTTCGGTATGTGTATAACCCGTTTTTCGGGCTGTAATCACCGTAGGGAAATGTGCATAGCCCTTGCAGGACCTGCCGCCAATCTTTTCGCGGCGGCTGTGATGGCGGCGGTAATGTGTATCTGCAATCTGCACGGGCTTTTTAAGCCCATAGCGGTAAACGTAAGCCTTGCGCTGTTTAATCTTCTGCCTATTGAGCCTCTTGCCTGCGGCAGGGCAATCAAATGCCGCCTGATGTGTCGTATGAATTCGGCAAAAGCAGAAAGAACAGTTTTCATAATAGGTATACTTTGCCTTATTCCGCTTTCTGCCTTCGGGTTTTATATACTCATACGAAGCCGCTATAATATAACTCTGCTGCTTGCAAGTATTTATTTATCCTTTACACTCTTGAAAAGGCGTGAATAATCGTGTACAATAAAGTGTAATTTTTATTTGGAGGACGTTTATGCTTTCCGAAAAGCTTGAAAGAATACTTCCGCTCGTCCAGAAGCCCGGCAGATATACGGGCGGCGAGCTTCACAGTATTGTAAAGGATAAAGAAAATATCGACATCCGCTATGCTTTCTGTTTCCCCGATACCTATGAGGTCGGTATGTCCCACCTCGGTATCAAGATTCTCTATTCGCTTGTAAATGAAAGAGAGGATGCGTGGTGCGAACGCGTTTTTGCACCGTGGGTTGATATGGAGGAGAAAATGCGTGAAAACGGCATTCTTCTCTACGGCCTTGAGAGTGGCGACCCGATAAAGGATTTTGACCTTATAGGCTTTACTCTTCAGTATGAAATGAGCTATTCCAACGTGCTGAATATGCTCGACCTTGCAGGTCTGCCCATCTACGCAAAGGACAGAAAAGACCTTGCACCTATTGTTATTGCAGGCGGTCCGTGCGTATGTAACGCAGAGCCTATGGCAGACTTCTTTGACATTATGCTCCCCGGTGAGGGCGAAGAGGTCACGAATGACCTTATTGACCTGCTCAAAATCCACAAGGCAAAGGGCTCGACCAAGCAGGAATTCCTGCTTGAAGCGGCAAAGATCAAGGGTGTATACGTGCCCTCGCTCTATGATATTGAATATAACGAGGACAATACCGTAAAGGCAATTAAGCCTCTCGGTACAGCACCCGAAAAGGTAGAGAAACGTATCGTTTCTGATTTGGATAAGGTCTATTTTCCCGAAACCTTTATTGTGCCCTCTGTTGAAATTATTCATGATAGAACGGTTGCCGAAATTTTCCGCGGCTGTATACGCGGCTGCCGCTTCTGTCAGGCAGGCTACATCTATCGTCCGATAAGAGAAAAGTCGGCAGAAACCGTAAACCGTGACTGTAAGTGCATCTGCGATTCAACGGGCTATGACGAGGTATCACTCTGCTCGCTGAGTACAAGCGACTATACCGAGCTTGAGCCTCTTCTCAATAAGCTGCTTGACTGGACGGTTAAGGATAGGGTCAATATAGCTCTGCCCTCGCTTCGTGCGGACAACTTCTCAAAGGAGCTTTCTGAGCGCCTTGCTTCCGTAAGAAGGAGCGGTCTTACCTTTGCACCCGAAGCGGGCTCACAGCGTATGCGCGACGTAATAAATAAAAACCTTACAGAAGAAGAAATTCTCTCCGCTGCAAGAAAGGCATTCGATGCAGGCTGGACAAGCGTCAAGCTCTACTTTATGCTCGGTCTGCCAACCGAAACGGATGAGGATATAGTTGCTATAGCACAGCTCGCACAAAGGGTGGTTGACGAATTTTATCGCAATCCCAACAAGCCCAAGGGCAAGGGTGTAAACGTAAGCATCAGCGTTGCTCCATTCGTTCCCAAGCCCTTTACACCTTTCCAGTGGGAGGGTCAGAACAGCAAGGAAGAGCTTCTTCGCAAGCAGCAGCTTGTTATCAGCAGCCTTACAAGCCGTAAGATTTCGCTCACCCGCCACAATACGGATATGAGCTTCCTTGAGGGCGTATTTGCAAGAGGTGACAGACGCCTTTCTGCCGTTATCGAAGTTGCATGGAAGCGCGGATGTAAGCTTGACGGATGGGATGAATGCTTCCGCCTTGACGACTGGATGGCAAGCTTTGATGACTGCGGAATAGACCCGACCTTCTATGCCGGCAGAGAAAGAAATCTCGACGAAATACTGCCGTGGGATCATCTCGATTACGGCGTAACCAAGAATCATTTAATAAGAGAATATACAAAGGCACACAATAACGAAACTACTCCCCATTGCCGCGAGAAGTGTTCGGGCTGCGGCGCCAACAAAATTAACGGAGGTGAATGCGATGCGTTGCGTAAGAGTGGTGCTTGCCAAAAAGGGCAGGGCTAAATATACGTCCCACCTTGATATGCAAAGGTGTATGATGCGTGCCGTGCGCCGTGCAGGCATTGACCTGTGGTATACGGAGGGCTTCAATCCTCACCCGTACGTAACCTTTGCACTTCCTCTGCCTCTTGGCGTTGAGAGTGAGGGCGAGCCTGTCGATATCCGCCTTGAGGGCGATATTTCAAACACCGAGGTGAAAAGAAAGCTCAATCCCGTGCTGCCCGAGGGTATAGAGGTTGTCCGGGTTGAAAACGCTGTCAACAAACCCGGCGATATAGCTTTTGCAAAATACAGTATAGTAATTTACGGCTTTGAGGGGGCAAAGGAAAAAATTCTTTCGGCCCTCGCTTCGGGGGATCTTCCTGCCGAAAAAACAGGTAAATCCGGCAGACATAAGGTTACAAAGCAGGTGAATATTGCTGAAATGATGGGGGATTACTCCGTAGAAGAAAACGGCGACGAGATTGAAATAGATATCGTTCTTGCTGCAGGAAGTACGAAAAATGCAAGTCCGTTCCTGCTTCTTGAAGCGCTTTCGGCAGTCATTGGTGAGAGCATAGAATATAAGAATATAACCCGTAAAGGAATTTTACTTGCGAACCTTGAAAAATTTTAAAAAAACACTTGCATTTTGGAAATGTTTGTGTTAACATATCTTAGCGTTTGTTATCCGTCGTGTTCCAAAGACGGGAATTAATGCAAAAAACATTAATGCTGGCGGTCCTCTTTCAAAATACTTGTTACGAACGCCTGAAAATTTATTTGGAGGAAATTTAAGATGGACGCATTGAAACTCATTGCACAGGACACCATCAAGGCAGAAAAGCCCGTTGCTGAAGTCGGCGACACAGTAAGAGTCGACGTTAAGATTCGCGAAGGCGAAAGAGAAAGAATTCAGGCTATCGAAGGTATCGTTATTGCTCACAAGGGCAGCGGCGTTTCCGAAACCTTCACAGTCCGCCGTGTTTCCTACGGTGTAGGTATCGAGAGAGTTTTCCCTGTACACTCTCCCAATGTTGACAAGGTCACAACAATCAGAAAAGGTAAGGTTCGCAGAGCAAAGCTCTACTACCTTCGTGACAGAGTCGGTAAGGCTGCAAAGGTTAAGCAGGATCTTAAATAAGCTAAAATTTTCTCAACAAAAAATGGGAACAAGTCTTGTACTTGTTCCTTTTTTTTGCTATAATGTAAAATGAGCGATTTTATAGATATCTTTACCTGTGGAATTGCTCCCCGAAAAGGAATTACGAAAAAGAATCAGCAGGTGACACTTTGAAAATTACCGAATACCGTAAATATTATGACGAGCCTGTTGTGCCCGTATCCGAAGCCGAAGATAGCCCGCGGAGCCGTGCGGCAGGTATGTTTGAATGGGTTCAGTCGGTTGTGCTTGCAATATGCGTGCTGTTTATTGTGTTCACGTTTGTGCTTCGCCCCGTAAAGGTTGTTGGCGACTCAATGCTTCCCACGCTTCAGGACGGCAACTGGCTTATCATTTCAGCGTTTGATCTTTCACCCGATTATGGTGATATAATTGTTTCAACCCAGCCAAACAAAACACAGACGGGTGAGCCTGTCATCAAGCGCGTTATTGCAACGGCGGGACAGACTGTGGATATTGATTTTGACCGCGGTGTTGTTTACGTAGATGGCGAAGCTCTCGACGAGCCCTATATCAAGGATCCGACCTACAGAAGCTTCGACGTTTCTTTTCCGCTTACTGTGCCTGAAGGTTTCCTCTTCGTAATGGGAGACAACCGCAACGACTCTCTCGACAGCCGCACAACACGTATCGGTATGGTTGACGTGCGCTACGTTCTGGGCAGCGTGAAAATGAGAGTTATGCCTTTTGAAACTGATTTTCTGAATGTATCAGAGGAGTAATAAAATGAACGAAGAACTTGAAATAAGTACACAAGCACAGGGAAACGAGCCGGCACCTGAAAAGCGTACCCTTGCGCAGATGCTCGTTGACTTTGTTTCCGTAATAGCCTCCTCAATTGTTGCTATTATGATTATTTTTACCTTTGTTTTCCGTATTGTCGGTGTCAGCGGTCCGTCAATGATGAACACGCTGCACAACGGTGACTGGCTTCTGGTTTCCGCTTTTATTACCGAGCCGGAAAGAGGCGATATCGTTATCGTCACCCAGCCCAACTCGTTTAACGAACCTATAGTCAAGCGTGTTATTGCCGTTGGCGGTGACTCGATAGATATTGATTTTGAGACGGCGACCGTATATATCAACGGCGAAGTTCTCAACGAGCCGTATCTCGGCTCGCCTACAACAACAGATGAGCTTGCCTGGGAATATCCTCTTACTCTTAAGGAGGGTCAGGTTTTCGTAATGGGCGACAACCGTGAGCACTCAACGGACAGCCGTTCACCCGATATCGGTCTTATTGACGAAAACTATATCCTCGGTCAGGTTATGGTAAGATTCTCACCCATATCAAGCTTTAAATTTTTCGGTGATTACGATTATGAATGATACACAAAAACAGGTAGTTCAGTGGTTTCCCGGCCATATGGCGAAAACACGCAGGCTTATCAAAGAGAGTCTGCCGCTTGTTGATGCTGTAACGGAGCTTCTGGATGCACGTGTTCCCGTGTCAAGCCGCAACCCCGAGCTTGACGAAATGACAGGTAAAAAGCCCAGAATAATTCTGCTCAATAAATGTGATATGGCAGACGAAAGGGCAACAAAGCTCTGGCTTGATTATTTCAATTCCAACGGTGCCGCCGCAATTGCTGTTGACTGCCGAAGCGGTAAGGGGCTTAACAACTACCGCCCGCTTGTTCGCAAGGTGCTTGCCGATAAAATCCGCTCCAACGAGGAAAAGGGTATGGCAGGCAAACCCCTTCGTATGATGGTTGTCGGTATTCCGAATACGGGTAAATCCTCGTTCATCAACCGTATGGCCGGTTCAAACCGAGCCAAGGTTGCGGATAAGCCCGGTGTCACACGCAGTAACCAATGGTTTGCCATAGGCAATGGAATTGAGCTTCTCGATACTCCGGGTGTTCTCTGGCCTAAATTCGACGACCCTGCCGTAGGCGACAAGCTATCGTTCATCGGCTCGGTCAAGGATGAGGTTGTCGATGCCGAAACAATGGCTGTCCGCCTTATCGAAGTGCTTGCAAGCGACTACCGTGATTTGCTGCTTGAACGTTATAAACTCGGCAGTATTGACGGGCTTGAAACCTACGAAATCCTTGAGCTCATAGGCAGAAAAAGAGGTATGCTTATCAGCAGGGGAGAGATAGACACACAGCGTGCCGCAGTAACCCTGCTTGACGAATACAGGGCAGGTAAGCTCGGCAAAATCACACTTGAAAGGCCGTGACATAATATGCCCGATTACGAATACGAAGCAAGGGCTGCCGAAAACGGTTTTACCGCTGTCTGCGGTGTCGATGAAGCGGGCAGAGGGCCTCTTGCGGGTCCCGTTTGTGCCGCCGCAGTAATATTGCCGCAGGGTCTGATTATAGAGGGGCTTAACGATTCGAAAAAGCTCAGCGAAAAGAAGCGTGAAATGCTTTACGATAAGGTTACCGAAAACGCTATTGCTTGGTCCGTTGCCTTTGCGAGCGAAGCGGAAATTGACGAAATCAATATCCTTCAGGCAACCTTTCTTGCAATGAAAAGAGCGGTTGAGGGTCTAGGTATAAAAGCAGACTACGCCTTGATTGACGGAAACCGTATGCCGCCGCTTGATATTGACGGCGAAACGGTTATCAAGGGCGATTCGCTTTCAATGAGTATTGCTGCCGCTTCGATAATTGCAAAGGTAACCCGTGACAGACTTATGCTTGAAATAGATAAGGAATATCCGCAGTATCTTTTTTCACAGCACAAGGGCTACGGCACGGCGCTTCACTACGAAATGCTTGAAAAGCACGGCGTATCACCCGTGCACAGACGTTCATTTTTGAAAAAGATATTATGAATGTTAAAAGAATAAAAGGCGATGTCGGTGAAGAATACACACGCAAACGCCTTGTAAGAAAGTTTTATAAAATACTTGATACCAACTATTCCTGCCGTTTCGGCGAAATTGATATTATTGCCCGCAGGGGGAAATATATCTGCTTCGTAGAGGTCAAGACACGGTCAGTCAATGCTGTGGAAAGACCCGTTGCGGCAGTCGATTATAACAAACAGCGCAGAATACTTACAACTGCACAGCATTATCTTATGGCTCACCCGAGCGGCTTACAGCCACGCTTTGATATAGCGGAGGTCATTACCGAATCGGATAAAGTCAAAGAATTTAACTATATAGAAAATGCTTTCGGAGAATAATCTAAAGGTGGTCTTTAATTTGATGTACACAAGCACAAGAGACAATTCTGTAAAGGTAACGGCTGCACAGGCTATTGCCAACGGTATCTCAAAGGACGGCGGACTTTTTGTCCCCACCGAAATTCCCACACTCACACTTGATGAGCTTAAAGAGCTGGTCGGTATGGATTATCAGGGCAGAGCAGTAAAGGTGCTCGGCAAATATCTTTCCGACTTCACAACCGAAGAGCTTGTCGATTGCGTAAGCGGTGCTTACGGCGGAGGTAAATTCAGCAGCGATAAGACTGCTCCCGTCGTAAAGCTCGACGACAGCGCATATATTCAGGAGCTCTGGCACGGCCCTACCTGCGCATTCAAGGATATGGCTCTCCAGATTCTTCCTCACCTTCTTACCCGTGCGGCAAGCAAAACAGTCGGTGATAAGCAGATTGTAATTCTCGTTGCAACCTCGGGCGATACCGGTAAGGCTGCCCTTGAAGGCTTCAAGGATGTTCCCAACACAAAGATTCTTGTTTTCTACCCGTCAGACGGTGTCAGCGTAATGCAGAAGCTTCAGATGGTAACTCAGGAGGGTAACAACGTGGGCGTATGTGCTATCAAGGGTAACTTTGATGATGCACAGAGCGGTGTAAAGGCTATTTTCACAAGCCCCGATGTTGCAAAGCTTCTTGAGGATAACGGTATGCAGTTTTCCTCTGCAAATTCAATTAACTGGGGCAGACTCGCTCCCCAGATTGTTTACTATGTTTCCGCTTACTGCGACCTTGTTGAGCAGGGCGCAATCAAGCTCGGCGATAAGATGAACGTTGCCGTTCCCACAGGTAACTTCGGCAATATCCTTGCCGCTTACTATGCTAAGGAAATGGGTCTGCCTGTAGGCAAGCTCATCTGTGCCTCCAACGCCAACAACGTTCTCACAGACTTCCTTTCAAACGGTACTTACGACAGAAACCGCAGCTTCTTCACAACAATTTCTCCCTCAATGGATATCCTTATTTCCTCTAACCTTGAGCGTCTTCTCTATATCCTCAGCGGCTGTGACGACAAGAAGGTCAGCGGTTATATGGCTGAGCTTTCAAAGAACGGCAAGTACACGGTAGATGCCGATATCCTTGAAAAAATCAAGGGCGCATTCTCTGCCGGTTGCTGTGATGACGAGCAGACAAAGGCAACTATCGGCTCTGTTTATACAGATAAGAACTATCTCTGTGACACTCATACCGCAGTTGCCGTCAAGGTTTACGACGAGTACCGCGAGGAAACCGGCGACAGAACTCCCACTGTAATTGCTTCAACGGCAAGCCCGTTCAAGTTTACCGCAAGTGTGCTTTCTGCTATTAATCCTGCACTTGTTGAGGGCGAGGAGTACGAAATGGCAAAGGTGCTTGCAGACGAAACAGGCGTGCCCTGTCCCGTACAGCTTACAGGTCTCGAAAACAAGGAAATCCGTTTCTCCTCCGTTATCGACAAAACAGAAATGTACGGTGCAGTTTACAATATGTTAGGCATTGAGGGCTGATTTGAATGTCTCTTTTTGCAATAGGTGATACACACCTTTCCTTCGGCGTAGAAAAGCCTATGGACGTTTTTCACGGCTGGAGCGGATACGAGCAAAGGCTTGAGGAAAACTGGCGCAAGATAGTAAAGGAAGACGATACCGTGCTTATCTGCGGTGACGTTTCCTGGGGGATGAAGCTCCCGGAAGCGCTTGAGGATTTCCGTTTTATTCACTCTCTGCCGGGAAAGAAAATCCTGATGAAGGGCAACCACGATTACTGGTGGGAAACCAAGGCTAAAATGCAACGCTTCCTTGCCGATAACGGTATTGATTCCATCGACTTTCTTTTCAACAATGCCTTCCGCTTTGGTGATATAAGCATCGCAGGCACCAAGGGCTGGTTTTATGAAAGCGGTGCGGAGGATGAAGAAAAGGCACTCAACCGTGAGGTTGGCAGATTAAGGCGCTCGCTGCAGGAAGCACAGAAGCTCGGTGGCGAAACCGTTGCGTTTCTCCACTATCCGCCCGTGAGCAACAAGGCGGCTGTCAGCGAGCTTATCGGAGTGCTTAAGGAGTTTGATGTAAAACGCTGCTACTATGCACACCTTCATGGTGCTTCAATCAGAAATGCCTTTGTTTCGGAGTATGAAGGAGTGCGGTTTCACCTGATTTCCGGTGACAGCCTCGGTTTTTGTCCGAAATTAATAGAAAAATATTGAAATTTTGCCAAAATTTATTATTAAAACTATAGCCAATTCGGTTTTATCGTGTTATAATACTTGGGTCTAAATACTAGGAGGATTTTAAAAATGAGCTTAAAATCAATCAAAGAAGCAGAAGCTAACGTACAGGAACTTACCATAACCATCGACGCCGCTACCTTCAAGGCAGCTACAGTCAAGGTTTACAACAAGCAGAAGAAGGATATTGCTATCCCCGGCTTCCGTAAGGGTAAGGTTCCCATGCAGATGGTAGAGAGAATGTATGGTAAGGGCGTTTTCTATGAGGATGCTCTCAACGATCTTTTCCCTGCTGCAGTAGATGAAGCAATCAAGGAATCAGGCATCGAAGCCGCAAGCGGCGCATACGATGCAAACGTAGTCGAAATCGGCGACAATGGCGTAGAGTTCACAGTTAAGGTTGCAACTCAGCCCGATGCAGACGTAGGCGAATACAAGGGTCTCAGCGCAGAGAAGCCTGCCGCAGAAATTACAGACGAAGAAATCAACCACGAGATTGACCACCTTCGCGAGCAGAACTCCAGACTTGTCGACGTTGATGACAGAGCAGCCAAGGATGGCGATATGGCAAACATCAACTTTGAAGGTTTTGTTGACGGCGTAGCATTCGAAGGCGGCAAGGCAGAGGATTACGATCTCGTTCTCGGTTCCGGTTCTTTTATTCCCGGCTTTGAGGATCAGATTATCGGCAAGAACATAGGTGAAGAGTTCGACGTAAACGTTACCTTCCCCACAGAATACACACCCGAGCTTGCAGGCAAGGAAGCTGTTTTCAAGTGTAAGCTCAACAAGCTCTCTGTTAAAGAGCTTCCCGAGGTTGATGACGAGTTCGCAAAGGACCTTGGCGAGTACGACACAATTGCAGAGCTTAAGGAAGGCATCAAGAAGGAACTTGGCGAAGCAAAGCAGAGAAATGCTGACGATGCTTTCGAGAACGCTCTCAGAGAGCAGCTTGTTGCTAACGTAAAGGCAGAAATCCCCGCAATCATCATTGACGAGGCTGCACAGCAGAAAAAGGACAGCTTCATCCAGCGTTTCGAGGCCCAGGGTATCAGCTACCAGCAGGACCTTGGATACACAGGAATGGACGA
>JAZOMP010000156.1:0-2601 GCA_045654045.1 Acutalibacteraceae bacterium | reverse complement strand
CCGCTGATGACAAGTTCACCGTCAGAGTAGAGTGTCCACGTGAGGTTTTCGCCCTGTGCGCCGCAGTAACCCGAATCAACAACCGTTCGGGTTTCCTCCGCCGCAAAGGCTACGCTTGCGGTTGTGAAAAGAAGTACAGCGCAAAGGATGACTGATATCAATTTTTTAAAAGTGTTTTTCATCGTTTTTCCCTCCTTTATTTATAGCTTTCAAAATCTTTTACAATACTTAGGTTTTCTTCAAGGCTGTCTGCAACGACAACAATATCAATAATCTTCCTGTCCTTTTTTGCGCAATAATCGCCGTAAACCGTACTCAGACCGTTTTCAAAGCGTACGGTAAGGAACGCACCGAGATAGTCTGCCCCCGCTATTTCAACAGGTATTGCGTTCTTTTCATAAACTATATTCTTTATATATTCCGGCGAGAAAACAATGTTAACGTGCTTGTGCACAGAATCCATCCACGATTCTATGGTTTTGTCACAATATTCCTTAACGGAATACATACCGCCCTTGTAAAAGACTATACCCAGTTCGTCGCCGTCGCCCTCATCAATAAAATAAGCTCCGCAATCAGAAAGCAGGTTATCATAGATATCGTAATGTCCTGCCGAAGCTTCCGTAAAACGTTCGTCAAGCTCAATTTTCAGGTTTGCCCACTCGTTTGTGTACACGTTTCCTTGCAGCTCACCTTTGCTGTACTTTTGTTTAGTTGATTCAATTACGAAATCACTGCCTATTGCCTCGAACTTAATATTATTGGTGATTTTTTCAATATCCGTAAACTCAGAATACTGTTTTTCCAAAACATCGTCCAATAACAGTGCACCGATAAAGGCAACCATAAAAATAATAATACCCGTCAGTACTCTTTGGGCTCGTTGCTTTGTTTTGTCGAGCGGCTGTGTCTGCTCAACGCGGTCGCTGGTTTTGCCGTCAGTAAATTCTTTTCCGCAATTTTCACAATTCATTTTCATTCTCCGTTTTGGTGTTGTTTTTTGTTTGCTTTTTCCTTCGCTACAATTGTATCAAAAAAATTTCCGTACACCAAGAAAGGTTACAACATTGTAACTATTTGTAACAATTTGTAATCATTTTGACAAGAAATGACATTTTTATACACAAAAAAAGCACCGACAGCCTGAACTGCCGATGCTGATGTGAAATTTTATTAAATTACTTCTTGTATTCCTTGAAATCTGCGTAGATTTCTTCGGTGTAGACGTTGTTTTCGTCCTTATCGTGAAGCGGATACCAGACCTGAGCGAAGAAGGGATTGACCTTTGCTTCGTCGTCGTAAGCCCAGCGGAATTTCTTTTCCTTTGCTCTTTCCTCGCTTGAGGGAAGCTCTTCGGGACACCAGTGACCGCCGCGGAGAACAAGGTTCGGGCTCATCATAAACTCGTGACCGTGTGCGCACTGCCACTTAACAGGTGTGTACATATCAACAATTTCCTCTGCAAGGCACTTACCGCCGCGGAACTCTGCAGCCTTCTGAAGGTCTTCAAGAGTAAGAGAGTCGAAGGGCTTTGTTTCGTCATAGCCGTGGTCAAGAACGTTAGCCTTTGAGGGATCATCGTTAGGACGATAGACCTTTACCTTGCTCCAGTCAGAGCCGATAGCATTCCACTTTTCCATAGAGCCAACGTAAGCGTTGATTCTGGGAGCAACTTTGTTTTCTCTCCACCAGAGTGTACCGTAAACGGGAGTCTGGGCAATCTTCTTCATAAAGGGCTTAACAGCAAATGAGAAGGGCTTTGCAAGGAAAGCAAGCTTGTAGAACCACTCTACTCTGTCCATCATGCTCTTGAAGTAATCCTTGATGGGCATATTTGCACGGAAGTGAAGATAGCTCTCGAGAACGTCGGAGTCGAGGTACCACTGACCGTGGAAGTTACGGGTGATGAACCAGTCGGGATCAAACAGCTTCTTGGGGTCGCCAAGGCCGAGACCGTACTTACCGAGAAGGAGCTCTTCGAATTCCATATTTGTGATTCTGTACTGAGCACCTGAACCGATGTTGTAGAATCTTCTCCAGAACTCTTCGGGAACATCATCACCGCAGACGTTTACAAGCAGACGGCCTGAATCCTCAACAGTTGCCCACTCGAGAACACCGTTGATAACAACGTGGTACATAATGGGTTCCATATTCTTGAGAATTTCGGGGTAAAGAATACCGGACTGACGAAGTGATACCCAGTGCTTAAGACCGGATTCTGCGAAGATAGACTCAGCAATAACCTTACTTGTTGCATAGTGGTCGTAAACGCTGATTTTGATGGGGTCACCTGTACGAGCCCAGTGAATCGGGTCGTCACGCTCACCTGTTTCAGCAACAGTACCTATGTAAACAACCTTGATTGCATCGGGGTCCGGCTGAGCCTTAACAGCGGCAACAATATTCTTTGCTGCGCCGACGTTTGAGTTGATTGTGGCAATAGGAAGATAGTCTGCGGAGGGAGAAACCATGGCGCCAACGTGGAGAGCGTACTGTGACCCTGTTACGCACTTGAGAACGTCCTCATAATTTCTAAGGTCGCCCCATACGATTCTGACTCTGGGGTCGTTAAGATAGTTTGCGAACTTCTTTCTGTTC
>JAZOMP010000155.1:0-1792 GCA_045654045.1 Acutalibacteraceae bacterium | reverse complement strand
GACCACACAGGTTTTTATGAAAGATACGGTTGGGATTTTTTCTGTATGGTGCAATGTGACGACGAGACCTATATGTCAAGAATGTATGTCCATAAATAACGAAAACAGAAATTCCCAAATTTGCTAACCGCCACACAGGTAGCAATCGCTAACAACTAATTTCTGACGGATTAGTTCGGATAAGTGAATAACTAAAACGAATCCCCTTGGAGCAATCTGAGGGGATTTTTGTTGTACTTTACGCTAAAGTGTGGTACAATTATTTTAAAAGAAAAAATTGTATAGCTGAAACGGTAAGCTTTTTAGGAGAGTGTATTATGAAAGTTGTTCTGTTTGTTGTTGACGGTATGCGTCCGGACTCGTTGGCAGAAATTGAGAATGCGCAGGAAATAATAAAAAATTCTACCTATGCAATGAATGCCGAAACGGTCTATCCATCGGTTACGTTGCCCTGCCATATGTCGCTTTTCCACAGCGTAACACCGCAAAGACACGGTACGACAACCAATATTTATATGCCGCAGGTAAGACCCGTTGTCGGTTTGTGCGAGGTGCTTAAGCAGGCAAACAAAAGAAGCGCATTGTTCTATAACTGGGAGGATATACGCGATATTACCCGCCCCAACTCGCTTGACCACGCAGCCTTTTACGCAGGCAAAAAGCTTGGCTACCTTGAAACGGGCGAAATGCTGACATATGAGCTTATCAGCTACGCAAGAAAGTTTAATCCGGATTTTACCTTCTTCCTTATGGGCTATACCGATTGGGCAGGGCATAAATTCGGTTGGATGAGCGACGAATATATGTCTGCAATGCAGAGCAGCTGGAATAATATTGAAAAAATTATGGCTGAGTTTGGTGATGAATACACTTATATTATTGTAGCTGACCATGGCGGTCACGACAGAACGCACGGCAGCGAAATGCCGGAAGATATGACCATTCCCGTAATCCTCAACGGCAAGGATTTCGAAAAGGGTAAGGTAATCGAAAACGTCAGCATTCTCGATATTGCACCCACGGTTGCACAGCTTATCGGCGCAGAGCCGGACGAAGAATGGGAAGGCAAGTCGCTCGTATAAAACAAGAAGACAGTATAAACGAAACAAATCCCCTTGGAGAATCCGAGGGGATTTTTGTGTTGCCAAATTTCTTTAAATATATTATACTGTTTCAGAAAGTATACTTAGTTTATCGTAGGTGGTGCTTACTATGCCTAAAAAACCGAATGTTTTATTTATCATAACCGATGACCAGCGATTTGATACAATTAATGCCCTGGGGAACAAGGAAATCATAACACCAAACCTTGATAAGCTTGCTAAGCGCGGCACGTCTTTCGTGCGTGCTCATATAGCGGGCGGCACTTGCGGCGCTGTATGTATGCCAAGCCGTGCTATGGTTTTGTCGGGCAGAAATCCTTTCCATCTGGAAGAGCTGGGCGGCAATATTCCGCCCCAACATAAAACTCTTGCCGAAACCTTTAAAAACAACGGGTATGAAACTATCGGTCTGGGTAAGTGGCACAACGGATGTCCCGCCTATGCACGAAGCTTTACTCAGGGGGCAAAAATCTTTTTCGGCGGAATGTGGGACCATTGGAACGTTCCGACCTGCAGGTATGACCCTACCGGCAAATATGACAACGTAATCAATTTTGTGGTCGATTTTTATAACGATAATCATCCGCAGGAGCAACACTGTGACGAATTCGACCCGGGCAAGCATTCAAGCACCCTGCTTACAGATTCAGCAATTGATTTGCTTAATGAAAATGCAGGTAAGGATAAAC
>JAZOMP010000154.1:0-6573 GCA_045654045.1 Acutalibacteraceae bacterium | reverse complement strand
TTTCGCCGTCCTTTGAAACGCCTGCGGCAACCATTGCGCCGTAAAGGGAAGCAAGGTGCTTGTTCATTTCGGTAAGCGTCGGGTACTTCCTGCAGGTACGCTTGAGAAGTCCCGGAATAAGTGCGTTGACCGCCGCATCCTTGCCGAGCGGTAACGCAAAATTAGCCGTTATAATGGGAACCTTGAAATTCGTCTTTGTGTCAACGCTGCATATATCAAGCCCGTTGACAGGGGAGGAGAGAGCAAAAGAATAATTCATTTTCCGCTGTTCCTTTCAAAATAAACATATTAACCTATTCTAATCAGAATTATTATACCACATATTTTGTAATAATCCATATAAATATATAAATATTTTATTAAATATTAAAATATTTATTTTACTTTAAGGTTGTAAAAAACGTTTCGTCAATGTATAATACTTAAAGAATGATATATATGTTGTTTAGGAGTGAGCTCTTTTGAATTTTACTTATAACGAAAAATCGGGCACGCATACGGGCTTCTGCCTTGTAAAATCGTGTGAGAAGAAAACAAATAAAAACGGCGGAGCTTATCTCGACCTTGTTTTAAGTGACAAGAGTGGTGAGATTAATGCTAAGCTCTGGAATTATGACGAAAATATTCACGGCTTTTATCAGCCCAACACACTTGTCAAGGTTCAGGGTACGATAAACAAGTTCAACGACGTTGACCAGCTTCGTGTCGAAAGAATCCGTGCCGCAATTCTTGCTGACAATGTAAGAGTAGAGGATTTTGTTGCGGGTGCTGTCTATTCCGGTAAGGTTATGTTTGACGAGCTTGTTTCTATTGCGGAAAACTTTTCCGACAAGGAGCTTTCTCTGCTCGTCAAGACAATCCTTACCGAAAACGAGGAAAAACTGCTTTATTATCCTGCGGCATTCAAGCTTCACCACGCTATGAGAAGCGGTCTGCTCCAGCACACGCTTTCAATAGTCCGTCTTGCACAGAGCGTTTGTAAAATCTATCCCTTTGTTGATGAGGATTTACTCCTTGGCGGTGCAATGCTTCACGATATTGCAAAGCTTGACGAACTTGTTGCTAACGAAACGGGTATAGCCTCCGGCTACAGCGTAGAGGGCACACTCCTCGGTCACCTTGTAAAGGGTGCGATGCTTGTTGATAAAACAGCTGAAAGGCTCGGCGTAAGTCACGAAAAGGCAGTGCTTCTTGAGCATATGTTAATTTCCCACCACGGCGACCCCGAATTCGGCGCGGCGGTAAGGCCGTTGTTTATCGAGGCGGATATTCTTTCCGCTCTTGACAGACTTGACGCACGCATAGTTGAAGTCAATTCAGCGGTCAACGGTATCGAACCGGGTGCATTTTCAACCCGTCAGTGGGCGCTTGATAACAGAGCCTTCTATAACCACGGCAGAGTGGACGTTACACAAGAAACAGACCTCGGTCTGGATAAGTAAAGGAAGAATACTTATGGATTGGACAGAAATTATTATCACGGTTGATGCCAATGAGCTTGACAAAGCGGCGGCAATCGCCCAGGTGCTTGTACCCGGTGTTTATATTGAGGATTACCGTACTCTTGAGCAGGAGGCTTTTGAAATTGCAGGCATAGACCTTATTGACGAGGACCTGCTTGCAAAGGACCGTACAAAGGGTCTTATACATATCTATATTTCACCTGAGGACAACCCTGCCGAGGCTACAGCCTTTCTTACGGAGCGTTTTGCGGCTGAAAAAATTCTCTACGAGATGAATACAAATATCTGCCGTAACGAGGACTGGGAAAACAACTGGAAGGCATATTTCAAGCCTATGGAAATCGGCGAGCGTCTGCTCATCCGTCCTTTGTGGATTGATGATTACAACGCTAACGGCAGAGCGGTGCTTTCTATCGAGCCGGGTCTTGCTTTCGGCTCAGGCACTCATGAAACAACACGCCTCTGTCTTGAGGCACTTGAGCCTTATATCAATGAAAACGTAAATATGCTCGACGTCGGCTGCGGCAGCGGCATACTAAGCGTGGCTTCGCTTCTGCTCGGTGCAAAAAAAGCTGTCGGTGTCGATATTGACGCCCTTGCCGCAAAAACTGCCCGTGAAAACGGAGAGGTAAACGGCTTTACAGAGCCGAAGTACACCGTTTACAAGGGCAACCTTGCCGATATGGTTACGGGCAAGTTTGAAGTTATTGCCGCAAACATCGTTGCTGATATAATTATTCTCTTCTCCTCACAGGTTGGTGAATTCCTTGCCGACGGCGGTGTTTTCATCGCCTCGGGTATCATCAAGCCCCGTGAGCCCGAAGTCCTCGAAGCCTTCGAGAAAAATGGCTTTGAGGTCATAGCCCGCCACGATAAAAACGATTGGCTTTGTTTTGAGTGTAAGAAGAAGTAAACATAAAGTAAAAAACGGAGAAGCTTGTAAATACAAGTTTCTCCGTTTTTTTATAAAGTTTTATTTTTCAAATTTATACTCTGCAATGGTTTCTTTTACCTTTTCGCAGGTGAGGGTGAAAACATTTTCGCCCATTGTTTTAATCAGCTTGCTGTCCTGCTCGCAGAGCATTGCGAAGCTTTCGCCTATTGCCTTTGCAACGTCACGGTTTTTCTTTACCGCAAGGTGGTAGAAGCTTACTGCCGCACCGTTTGAAATGCTGTTGTAAAACGTGGGGAATTTCTCTTTTATAACGTTGTACATTGCCTCGGTTGCGCTTGCGGAAAGCATCGGACGAAGCTCGCCCAGAAGAGTATATTCCGCACAGAAAAGCATCAGCGTAACAATCTGGTCTTTTATTTCTTCGTCTGCTGCCGTATTGCGAACGTATTTTATCAGCTCCTCGCCCAGGTCATTGCTGTCGGGTGAAAGGCTGGCGAGCTTAACGCCGAGCTCCTTGGCTTTTGAAGAGTTGCCGTTGACAATGTTTCTGCGCATTTCCTCTGCAAGTGCATAAAGGTCAGCGCCGTCGGCTTCTTCATCTTTACCTTTGAAAATTTTGATATCGCTGTCGTCGTGCATCAATATATCTCCTGCTTTGTTATGCGTTGTTTTCTGCCTTTTTCTGCAGACGCTTCATTTTTGCCTTGTAGCCCAGGAAGGTGCTTAATGCCTGCTGGGGAATTTCAATTCCGCCTACGCCTACAGCCGTAGGTGAGTACATTCCGTGAAAATCGCTGCCGCCTGTCATAAGCAGCTTCTTTTCCTTGGCAATTTTTGTGAGCACCGCGATATCCTCTGCACTGTGGCAAGGGTGCCATACCTCTATGCCGTGAAGACCGGCTTCAACAAGCTCGTCAATAAGGTGAGCACACTTTGAATGGGCAGGGTGGGAGAGAATTGCTAAACCGCCTGCCGCAATAATCTGCTCAATAACCTCTTTGGGCTCGGGGAATTGCGGGCGGACTATAACGTTGGTTTCACTTTCGGGTGAGAAAAGCTCTTTATAAACCTTGCCGTAAAGCTCGGTTGTAATTGCACACTCCATAAGCGCGTGCATAATGTGCTGCTTGAATACGTTAGTTGAGCCCTGTGCACATTTGAGAACAAGGTCGGGCGTTATCGGATAGCGCTGGGCTGTTTTGAGTATCATATACTGGCTTGCCTTTTTGCGCGAAAGCGAATTGCGGCGGCAAAGACCTTCAAGCCTGTCCGGGCTGTCTGGCTGGTAGCAGAGTATATGTACCTCGGTCTGTGTTGCGCTGTCAAACGCAGAAATCTCAACACCGGGTATTACGTTTACCCCGTGTCTTTCGCCGATTATTTTACCGCGTACCGTGCCTGCAAGACAGTCGTGGTCGGTGATTGCTATTGTGTCAATACCTTTCTTTTTTGCCAGAACTATCAGTTCGTCAATACCCATTGAGCCGTCCGATAATTTGGTGTGGCAGTGTAAATCCGCTGTCATAAAATGACCCCCTTTTAGGTGTGGAGAAGTGTAAATCTGCAAACAGTAAACCGCATTTATTCCGTCTGCAAAAGTAAAGGGTTGCAAATATAGCCCTATTAGTCGATACTAATCTATTCTCAATTATTGTAAACCTTTTTTTAAAAAAATTCAAGGAAAATTTGAATTTAAATTAATAAATTTCTGCTTTTTCTGCATGAAAATACAAATTAAAAACGGCAAATTTCCCGCTTGGAAAAATGCCGTTTTGTGTATGTTTATTTTTCTCCGCCTTCAACAACGCCTTCGGATTTGAAAACGTTGGTAACGGTCATCAGCATTATTTTGAGGTCAAACATAATGCTTTGCTTTTCAACGTACTCCTTGTCAAGCCTTACCTTTTCCTCGTCGGTGACACGGTCTCTGCCGTTAATCTGTGCCCAGCCGGTAAGACCGGGGCGTACGGTGTAAACTCCTGCTTCCTTACGCATACGGTGTATGTCACCCTCGTGAATAATAAGCGGACGCGGACCGACAAAGCTCATATCGCCCTTGAGAATATTGAAAAGCTGAGGTAATTCGTCAATGCTGGTCTTGCGCAATATTCTGCCTATGGGCGTAATCTGCTCGTCAGACTCGGTAAGGTTAACCGTAGCGGTAAGCCTTGTGCCGTTTTTCATTGTGCGGAATTTGTAGATTGTAAACTTTTTCATATCCTTGCCGATGCGCTTGTGCTTATGAATTACGGGTGCACCGTCGGTAACAAGGATAACAAGGGCAATTACCAAAAACAGGGGAAAGAGCAGTATGCAGGCAAAAAGTGACGCCGTAAAATCCAACACTCTTTTCATTTTCGGTATTACCTCCTTTATAAATAATAATTATATTACATTCATTATTGTATTATGCTCTTTTTCCATTTGCCGCTCTGCACGTAAATCGCACCGATTACAATTCCGATTATCGAAGCAAATCCCATTGCAAACGCAACGCCGTCAAAGCCCATATCCATAGCTCTTACAAGGAAATATGCCAGGGGCATTCTGACCAGAATACCGTTGCATATTGCGTTGATAAGTGCAATATATGTGTTACCTGCGGCAATTGCAAGACCGTTAAGGCAGAACATAATGCATGCAAAAAGGTAGTCAAACGAAATAATACGTATGTACCTTGCACCGGTTTCTATAACCTCAGGCTCGCTGTCAAAGAGTCTGATAAGAAATTCGGGGAAGAGATTTACGACCGCAAAAACTGCAACCGAAACCGAGAAGGCCATAACCATACCGGTAAGCATGGTCTTTTTTGCTCTTGCAAATTCGCCTGCACCGATATTCTGACCTGCCATTGAGGAAATGGCGCTGCTTATTGCAAGGCCGGGCAGAATAGCAAACGAGTTGATTTTACCGCCTATACCCTGGCAGGCTGAGGCAACCTCAGCGTTTGGCAGGGAGTTGACAAGAGCGGTAAGCGTAAGGAACGAAAGCGAAACAACAAGGCTCTGTATTGAAGACGGTAGACCAATCTGCATAAGGGGCCTGAGCTTGTCCTTGCTGATTTTAAAATCGCTGAGCTTGTATTCTGCAAAAAACTTTTTCTTTGCAAGATAAATAAGCGAAATGATTACGCTGAGTGCCTGCGCGGAAATTGTAGCCCACGCTGCACCTGCGGAAGCCATACCAAACTTACCGACAAGGATAAGGTCGAGCACAACGTTTGTAATTGCGGCAATAAGCACGAAGTAAAGCGGCCTTTTTGAATCACCCATTCCTCGCAGAACACCGCTTATGGCATTGTACAGGAACATAAACACCATACCGCCCATACAGATGTTGTAGTAGTCTTCAGCTTCTGTGTAAGCGGAAGCAGGTGTGTTGAGCAGCGTGAGAAGCGGATTACACAAAAGGAGCATCGCTACCGTAAGTACGACCGCAAGTATCATATAAAGCGTTGTCATCGTGCCTATGGTTTTGCGCTGTTCGCTGAACATTTTCTGTCCGCCGTACTGTGCTATAAGCACCGTACCGCCTACGGAAAGACCCATTGCCGCACCTGTTACCAGAATGTTTATCTGGCTGCCGATTGAAACACCGGTAATACCTGTCTTACCGCAGAACTGACCGACTATAATCATATCGGCAACGCTGTAAAGCGCCTGCAGAAGGTTTGAAAGCAGGAAGGGTGTGGCGAATTTGATAAGCTGTTTTGTTACGCTGCCCTGCGTTAAGTCCTTGTGAAAGTTATCAGCCAACGTTTTCCGCCTCCTTTGGTTTCTTCATCGTAAGCGCAATGCGCTTCTTGGCGGTGTCAACGCTGACAACCCATACGGTAACTATGTCGCCGACGGTAAGCACCTCGGACGGGTGCTTTATGTATCTGTCTGTAATGCGTGAAATGTGAACGAGACCGTCCTGGTGAACGCCGATATCTATAAATGCACCGAAGTCAATAACGTTTCTTACCGTGCCCTTAAGCTCCATACCGGGCTTGAGGTCGTTCATATCCATAACGTCCGTGAGAAGCATCGGGGGCGGAAGCTCGTCTCTCGGGTCTCTGCCGGGGCGGAGCATTTCCTTTACAATGTCGTTGAGTGTGGGCACACCAATTCCGAGCTGCTCGGCAACCTTGGCGGAACCTCTTTCTTCAACCTTCTGTGCAAGGTCGATGATTTTGCCTGCCTTGACATCCTTAAGGTCATAGCCGCAGATGTC
>JAZOMP010000153.1:0-3441 GCA_045654045.1 Acutalibacteraceae bacterium | reverse complement strand
ACGCAGAAAAGCACGGAACAGTTTATTATGAGCAAAATAAAAACGATGTTATACCCATAGAAAATACAGAATACCGTACACCTAAATATAATGCAGCATACGTCAGCAACAGACCTATGCCAAGCGAATATGATGGTACTGATGATAACTTTGATTTGCCGTCAGGCTCTTCAGTTATTGAAGAAACAAGCAGTAACACACATCTTTACGATAATATTGATATATTCAGCGCTGACAATACAAAAAAGGGAAAATTAAGAGTACAGGCTTATGCATCTCAGCAGGTATTTCCGATTCAGAACGCTAAGGTAACGGTTGAAAAAGATTTCCGAAACGGCAGATATCTTTTTATGGAGAGTTATACTGATATTGATGGAATTGCGCAGGATATCGTTCTGCCCGCAAAAGATAAACGGCTCTCACTTACAGCGAGCAGTGAAATCCCCTACACTACTTATACCGTAACTGTTTCGCATCCGCAGTTTGAAACACTTGTTTTTGACAGAGTGCCGATTTTCGATTCGATTGAATCAATGCAGCCTGCCGCAATGGTGCCGAAAACCAATAAATTAAATTCGAAAGTAATTATGGACACAGACGCAGGAACGGTGAGGAGATAAGCTATGCCTAATCCCACAGTACCAGAAACAATAACGGTTCACCTGGGTTCACCCGATTCAGGGGCACAGAATGTGACACTTCCGTTTGCTGATTATATCAAAAACGTTGCTTCAAGCGAGATATACCCTACTTGGCCTGAAAGCGCTTTAAGAGCAAATATTTATGCAATAATTTCCTTTGCGCTCAACAGATATTATACGGAGTTTTACCGCAGCAGAGGGTACGATTTTGATATAACATCTTCAACGCAGTACGACCAGAAATTCATAAACAACCGTGAAATTTTCGAAAATATTAGCCTGATTGTTGATGATATCTTCAACGATTATGTCACAAAGGGTAACCAGATACAGCCGTATTTTACCACATACTGCAACGGAACAACCGTCACCTGTGACGGGCTTTCACAATGGGGTACAGTTTCTCTTGCTGAACAAGGACTTGTGCCGTATGACATACTGCAGTATTATTACGGCAATGATATAAACATCGTACAGAATGCACCGATTAGTGCAAACGTGCCGTCATACCCTGGAATTATCCTGCGTTTGGGTTCATCAAGCGAGGATGTACGGACAATTCAAAGGCAGTTAAACAGAATAGCCTCAAACTATCCGTCAATTCCGAGAATACCGCAGATTAACGGTATTTACGACGAAACTACACGGCGTGCTGTTGAGCAATTTCAACGGATATTCAACCTCACACCCGATGGGCAGGTCGGTAAAGCAACGTGGTACAAAATAAAGCAGATTTATAACGGTGTAAAAAAGCTGTCGGAATTATATTCGGAAGGCATTACAATAAGCGAGGCACAAAGGCAATACCGTAAAGTTCTGCAAAGCGGTGATACCGGAACAGATATTGCCACTCTACAGTATTATCTTGATTTTCTTGCCTCGTTTTACGATACTTTGCCTGATATTACAATCGACGGCATTTTCGGCAATGAAACACTGAATGCCGTGATTGCGTTTCAAAGACAGTTTAATTTACCACAGGACGGCATAGTCGGAAGACAAACATGGTATGCCATTCAGGATGCATACGATGCAATTATCCGGGCTTTGCCGGATGAATACAGAAGCTATTCAAGCCTTATTTATCCGGGATATTTAATAACAACAGGTGCAACGGGCAAGGTTGTGGAACAGCTCCAGACCTTTATCAACACTATTGCTAGGTATGACCCTGCCGTGCCGAGCGTTGCCGTTGACAGTGTTTACGGGCCGGGTACGGAAAACGCAGTAAGAGTAATACAGAGAATAAACGGAATACCCGAAAACGGTGCCGTCGGGCCTTTAACCTGGAATTCCATTATAAATATGTACAATGAATACAGAGAATAATTATAATGAATTGCGGTAAAATTTAATAAAGACTATAACGGAAGTGATTATTTTGCCGCAAGATTTTTCAAATGATTTCAAGAATAATATAAAGATAATTGATAACAGACTTCGGGTAACCGAAAGCTTTGATATAGTCTGCCGAAACTTTGAGTTTGCCGGCAGACAGGCAAAGCTGTATTTTGTCGACGGGCTTGTCAAAGACGATTCAATGGTTAAAGTTATTCAGGGTGTGCAAGCTTTAACGGCGGATAAGATGAAAAATGCACCAACAGCAAGGGATTTTGTAAACCAGTTTATCAGTTATATTGAAACAGACGTAACGGGAAGCCTTGACGTTGTAACAACCATGGTACTTTCGGGTGCGCTTTGTATTATTATTGAGGGCTATGAGCAGGCAATAATAATCGATGCAAGAACCTATCCGGTAAGAAGTGTCGGAGAGCCCGAAAATGATAAGGTGCTTCGCGGTGCACACGACGGTTTTACCGAAACGATGATTTTTAACACTGCCTTGTTAAGACGAAGAATGCGAAATCCGCAGCTTACAGTAAAATATAAAAATGTCGGCACGCTTTCCAAAACAGACCTGGTAATTTGCTATCTTGATGACAAGGTTGATAAAAAGGCGCTTAAAACAATTGAAGAAAAAATTGACAAGGTAAAAATCAAAAATCTGCCTATGGGTCAGGCCTCCCTAGCCGAAGCCTTACTGAAAAAGCAACATTTCAATCCTTTCCCGAAAATACGATATACAGAAAGACCCGATGCTGCTGCAGCAAGCATTAACGAAGGCAGTATAGTTATAATGGTTGACAATTCACCGTCTGCTATGATAATACCGACGGGAATTTTCGATTTTCTGCAGGACTCAAACGATTATTATTTTCCTGCTTTAATCGGCTCCTATCTGCGTATTATACGTATGTTGATTTTTGCTTTGACGCTTCTGCTTACACCTGTCTGGCTGCTTCTTATTCAGAACGAACAAGTAATACCGCCATGGCTGGAATTTATAAAAATCCAGGATGAATATCTTATACCGCCATTTGCCCAGTTGCTGATTGTTGAAGTAATCATTGATGCACTAAAGCTGGCTTCACTTAACACACCTTCCGCGTTGAGTAATTCTTTAAGCATTGTCGGTGCACTCGTGCTCGGCGAATTTGCCGTACAGTCAGGCTGGCTTTCTTCGGAGGTTGTGCTTTATATGGCTTTTGTAGGTATAACAAATTTCACACAGCCAAGCTACGAATTGGGCTACGCGTTCAAGCTTTGCAGAATGATGCTTATAGTTTTAATTGCCTTATTTAATCTATGTGGATTTATAGCGGGCTTACTGATTACAACTGCACTTATCTCCTTTAACTCAACCGTTACAGGAAGATGTTATCTCTATCCTCTTATTCCTTTTAATTGGCAAAAGCTTTCGGGGCTATTGGTAAGAAAGAGATTAAGCGATAAGAACAAC
>JAZOMP010000152.1:0-9492 GCA_045654045.1 Acutalibacteraceae bacterium | reverse complement strand
CCGATTATTTCGCTTAAAAACGTTACTCATACATACAGCGAGGGTACACCGCTGAGTGTGAGTGCGATAAAGAATATAAATCTGGATATTGAAGCAGGCGAGCTTGTCGGCATTATCGGCCACACAGGCTCGGGTAAAAGTACACTTATTCAGCATCTCAACGGCTTGTTAAAGCCCAATGAGGGCACTGTTGAAATCGACGGTGAGAACATCTGGGCAAACAAGAAAAAAATCCGTTCCGTGCGTTTCAAGGTCGGTCTTTGCTTCCAGTATCCCGAATATCAGCTGTTTGAAGAAACAGTTTATAAAGATATTTCCTTTGGACCTAAAAATATGGGTATGAACGAGGCACAGATAAAAGAAAGTGTCCTTCGTGCGGCACAGTACGTCGGTCTTAAGCCCGAGCTTCTCAATAAATCTCCCTTTGATTTGTCGGGCGGTGAAAAGCGCCGTGCGGCAATCGCAGGCGTTATGGCAATGAATCCGAAAATTCTTATCCTTGACGAGCCGACTGCAGGGCTTGACCCCAGAGGCAGACAGGAAATACTTGCAATGATTAAAGATTACAAGAAGAAAACGGGCAGCACAGTTCTTCTTGTTTCCCACAGTATGGAGGACGTTGCAAGCGTAGCTACAAAAATCCTTGTTATGAACAAGGGCGAGGTTGCTATGTACGATACCGTGCCCAATGTTTTTTCAAAGGCTGATGAGCTTGAGAAGATTGGTCTGAACGTTCCGCAGATTACACGGATTTTTATCGGTCTTCGTGAAAAAGGTCTTGATGTCGAAACGGATGTGTATACGGTTGCGGAAGGCTGCCGCAGACTGTTGACCCTTACGAAAGGGGGTAGCTGCTGATGGTCAGAGATATTACAATCGGTCAGTATTACCCCGGTAAATCCCTTCTCCATAAAATGGATCCGAGGGTGAAAATAGTTCTGACTCTCGTATTTATAGTTGTAATTTTCCTTTGCAAAAACTTCTGGTCGCTCGGTCTTATGGCGGCATTCCTCTTCGGCGGAATCTGTATTTCGGGTGTGCCCGTTAAAATGCTTTTGAAGAGCCTTAAAGCAATATTGCTGATTATATTTATCACAGCGCTGCTGAATCTTTTCTACGCTACGGGTGGTAAAACCCTTCTTGACCTCGGTTTTGCAAAAATTACGGACAAGGGTGTCTATACCGCGATTTTTATGACCGTGCGCATTTCCTGCCTGATTACGGGCAGCTCGCTTATGACGTACACCACAACACCTACAATGCTTACCGATGCTATCGAAAGATTGCTGTCGCCGCTTAAGGTGTTCCATATTCAGGTTCATACCCTTGCAATGATGATGACTCTTGCTCTCCGCTTTATCCCTACACTTATCGAGGAAATCGATAAGATTATGAACGCACAGAAGGCGAGGGGTGCAGACCTTGAAAGCGGCAATATTATTGACCGTGCCAAGGCTCTCGTGCCTATTCTTGTTCCGCTGTTTGTCTCGTCCTTCCGCAGAGCTTACGAGCTTGCCTTTGCAATGGAGTGCCGCTGTTATACGGGCGGCAATAACCGCACACGAATGAAGCAGATGAAACTGTCTGTGCTGGATTTATTCTTTGTTTTCGGTGCGGCAGCTCTGCTTGCAGGTGTAATTTTACTCAATCACTTTTTTGTAAACCTTATTTAAACTTTTTGTTCGGTCGGTGTCGGTATGAGAAATATTCTTCTTACAATCAAATATCTCGGCACCGCCTACAGCGGCTGGCAGGTGCAGGCAAATGCACCGAGCGTGCAGGAAACCTTGCAGGATGCCATTGAAAAGCTTTTTGGTGTTCGTGAAAGCGTTGTCGGCTGCAGCCGGACGGATGCAGGCGTTCACGCCAATATGTACTGCTGCAACGTCAGGACGAGTTCAGGCTTACCCTGTGACGTTGTGGTTAGGGGTCTGAACGCTCATTTGCCCGACGATATTGCCGTTTTGTCATGTCGTGACGTGGAATATGATTTTCACGCAAGGTATGATTGTTGCGGTAAGGAATACATATATATAATTCACAATTCGCATATTCGTGACCCGTTTCTGCTTGGCAGAAGCTGGGATTTCAAAAAGCAAATTGATGTTTCACTTCTGAACGAGCAGGCGCAGGCTTTTGTCGGCACGCACGATTTCAAAGCTTTCTGTGCTTCGGGCAGCAGTGTTCAGTCTACCGTACGTACGGTGAAATCCTTCCGGGTGACACGTGACGGAGAAAACGTTATTATGTCAGTGGGTGCGGACGGTTTTCTGTACAATATGGTGCGCATTATGGTCGGTACGCTTACTGATATAACGCTCGGCAGAATAAAGCCGGGCAAAATTCCCGAAATAATAGCCTCCTGCGACCGTAAAAACGCAGGCATTACCGCACCGCCGCAGGGGCTTTACCTAAACCGTGTATATTATTCAGGAGAAGAATTATGACGGATAACAATAATAACAATTCAAGATTTACCGAAGAAGACGAACGTATAATGCAGGAGCGTATGCTTGAACGCAGACAGCAGCGTGCCGAGCAGAAAAAACAGCAGGAATTGAAAAAACAGAAAAACAAGCAGACTTTGAAGAAACTTATTCTGGCGGCAAAGATTTTCCTTGCTGTGGTTGTTGTGCTCTCCTTGCTTTTTGTTGCAGCAAGGTCTCTCGGTAACGTTACCTTTTCTAAGGCGGCGGATTACATTTCACAAAGTATATCCAACCTAAAGCCGGGTGATGGTTACCCTGTAGAGGTCGGCTCGGGTAAGGTTAAGGATATGCAGTCGATGGGTGACTGTGTTGCCGTGCTTCGAGACGACAACATTATGATGCTCAATTCAACCGCAAAGAAGCTTGCTGATTACCCTCACTCTTACTCCAAGCCTGTAATGAGCGTGTGCTCCGGCAGAATGCTCCTCACCGACCGCACTACGGGCAGATATTTCATTGCGGATACAAGCGATATTCTTTACGAGGATGAGCTTAATACGGAAATCTACTGTGCCGTAATGGGTAAAAAGGGTAACTTTGCCTTTGCCTGCGGTGCAGACGATGCCTCGAGTGTTGTAAAGGTTTACGGCTCAGACTATAATCATAAGTTTACGTTTAAGTGCGTTGCGGAATATATAATCGACGTTTCCCTTTCTACGGACGGTAAACAGCTTGCCTGTATCGGTCTTGGTGCGGAAAACGCCTCGCTTTATTCGAAAATTTATGTTATCGATATAAACAAAGAAAGCGTTGTAAACGAATACAGACTTGACGGCACAAACCTCAGTAACGTATTCTTCAGCGGTAAAAAAACCGTTATTGCCGTGGGAGAATCCTCTTGTTTTATTGTTGAAAACGGCAAAGAAAAGCGCGAAGTAAGCTTCGGTGGTAATACTATTTCCTCCTTTACTCCTTTTGAAAACGGCAATTTCTCAATTGTGCTTACAAAATATGGCAGTATAGGCTCGGGTGTGGTTGCTTTGTTTGACAGTAAAGGCGAGGAAAAATTCACCGTTGAGCTTGGTTGTGACGTAGAGTGTATCAGTTACGACGGAAAAAACGTCTGCCTTGCAGATTCGGATAACGTTCTTTATTCTTACAATTCTTCCGGTAAGCTCGTCGGAAAAACACAGCTTGAAATGAGTGCACAGAGAATTGCCGTAAGCGGTAAATACTGCTATACTCTCTGCTACGGTGATTTGCTTCGCTGTGATGTGAAAACAAGGCTTAAGGGTGAATAAATGGAAATCTTTGTAAAATACAGTGTCGATGCTATATTGCTTATTCTTTTAATCACAAACATTCTCGATTCCGCACGTAAGGGCTTCTTCCGCTGTGTTCTTTCACTGGTTTGTGTGTTTGTTGCAATTATTGCTTCCGTAACCTTTTCACAGCCTCTTGCCGAATGGAGCTACGACAATATTTTTTCAGCACAGATTGAAGCGGAGATTGAACAGGCACTTGAGGACGGAATCAACAGCAGCTCTGTTGCCAAGGCGGTTACTTCAACCCTTGAAATAATACCCGGTGTGCTTACAACTCAGCTCGAGGATATGGGCATTGACATAAAAGCTCTTACCGAAAGAATATCTTCCCTTGAGCTTTCCGCTTCAGATACGGCACAAAAGGTATCGACGGATATAATCCGTCCTGCCGCTCTCGTTCTTTTGAAAATGATATGTTATGTCCTGATTTTCATAGCCGTGCGCTTTGTGTTGGGGCTTATCATTGGTATAATAGATAAATTACCTGCCCCAAAACTGTTCCGACGTGCCAACAGGTGGCTCGGTGCAGCGCTGGGTACTGTGAAAGGAGTGATACTGGTACTGGTTATAAGCTTATTTATCAATGCCTGTTCAGGGCTGTTCAGGAACAACGAAATGCTGAACGATTCAATTGAAAATTCACGCATCTGTTCTCTGATAAGTGAGCTTGGTGAGCCTGACCTCGATGCAATAAAAATCAATTTAGTATAGTTTAAAATAATATAATATATATTTAAGGAGTGTACAAAACTATGGACAGTATCAAACGTTATCTTGAGGGTTGGAAAACCATCCCTAACTTCATTTCATTTTTCAGAATTCTTCTCATTCCCGTTTTCGGTGTTCTTTTCTATAAGGACCAGCTCGTATGGGCACTTGTAGTTATAGTAGTTTCGGGTCTTACTGATTTTGTTGACGGTAAAATTGCCCGTAAGTTCAACCAGATAAGCGAGCTTGGCAAAATGCTTGATCCGCTTGCAGATAAGCTGACTCAGATTACGCTTGCTATTCTTCTCTTCCTTGAGTTCAATGCTTCAACAGATAAGGTTATGCACGCTTTCAGCTACGTTTTCCTTGTTTTCCTTGTAAAGGAAGCTGTTATGACCGTTTTTGCCGTTATTATGATAGTTCTCGGTATGGTTCCGTCTGCTGCTGAAATTTACGGTAAGGTTGCAACCTTTGTTTTCTACGGCGTTATGGTTGCTCTCTTCCTCTTCGGCCCCGAGGTCGGCGTTTTTGCAAGCGCTTTCACGCTTCCCAATATCGTTTGCATCGTGCTTGTATCAATCTCTGCTGTACTTACAATCGTGGCTTTCGTTTCGTATATTCCCGACGTTGTAAGACAGGTTAAAGAAAAATATTTCAAGAAATAAGTTTTATATCATAGGAGTAAGTTTAAAAAAATGAAAAGAATGATGTGCAGTAAGTGCAAACAGCGTCCTGCGGTTATTTTTATTCAGCGTGTGGAAAACGGTCAGACCACCCCTTCGGGCTACTGTCTTAAATGCGCAATGGAAATGAACCTCGGCCCAATCAAGCAGATGATGGAAAATATGGGTATTACCGAGGATGACGTTGATGCAGTAACAGAGCAGATGGATGCGGCTTTCCAGGGCCTTGACGAAGGTGCCTTCGAAACGGGCGGTGCACCTACCTTCCCGTTTTTACAGAACTTTGCCCAGATGAATTCCTCTGAAGCCCCCGATGTTGAGGATGGGGAAGAAGGCGAAATCGTTGCAGAGGAAGTGCCCGACGGAAAGCCCGGTTTCTTCGGCAAAAAGAAGAAAAAGCCCGATGAGAAAAAACGCAAGTATCTTTCGATGTATTGTACCGACCTTACCCGAAAAGCAAAGGACGGTAAAATCGACAGAATTATAGGCAGAGACAATGAGATTTACCGCGCTATCCAGATTCTCTGCCGCCGTTCAAAGAACAACCCATGTCTTATCGGTGAGCCCGGTGTAGGTAAAACAGCCATTGCCGAGGGCCTTGCCCTCAAAATAGCAAACGGCGACGTTCCTGCAAAGCTTGCGGATAAGGAAATACACCTTCTTGACCTTACAGCCCTTGTTGCGGGCACACAGTTCAGAGGTCAGTTTGAAAGCAGAATCAAGGGTCTTGTCGACGAGGTAAAGGCAGAGGGCAACATAATTCTCTTTATTGATGAGGTGCACAACCTCGTCGGTACGGGTGATGCGGAAGGTTCAATGAATGCCGCAAATATTCTCAAGCCGGCACTTTCCCGCGGCGAAATCCAGATTATCGGTGCAACAACATTCACAGAATACCGCAAGTATATCGAAAAGGATGCCGCTCTTGAACGCCGCCTTCAGCCGGTTAAGGTTGAGGAACCGTCCGTTGAAGATACCTATAAGGTTCTTATAGGCATCAAAGACTATTACGAAAATTACCACAGAGTTAAAATCAACGACTCCCTTGTTTACAGTGCAGTCGTGCTTTCCGAGCGTTATATAAACGACCGCTTCCTGCCCGATAAGGCTATAGACCTTCTCGATGAAGCGTGTACCTGCGCAAACCTGAGAAACAAGTATATTTCAATGCACGAAATGGCTGAAAAGCGTCTTGGTGTACTTAAGGTTGAGCACCAGACACTTTCCGAGGCAAAGGAAATAGACTACGAGGCAGTTTCAAAGGTCAAGGCAGAGATAATGGCGTGCGAAAATGAAATAAATAACCTCGCCGAGCTTGCAAAGGATAATAACGTTACCGAGGATGACCTTGCAAAGGTTATCCAGCTCTGGACAGGCATTCCTGCACAGAAGGTTATAGAAAGTGACCTGCGCCGACTTGCAGACCTTGAAAACAGACTTAAGGAAAAGCTTATCGGTCAGGACGAAGCCGTAAAGGTTGTTGCCGCCGCAATAAAGAGGGGAAGGGTACAGATAAGCCCCCGCCGCAGACCTTCCTCGTTTATCTTTGTCGGTCCTACGGGTGTCGGTAAAACGGAGCTTGTAAAGCTTCTTTCCCAGGAGCTTTTCGATACTCCCGAAACGCTTATCCGTCTTGATATGTCCGAGTTTATGGAAAAACACAGCGTATCTAGAATTATAGGCTCGCCTCCCGGATACGTCGGCTACGATGAAGCGGGTCAGCTTACTGAAAAGGTGCGTAGAAAACCCTATTCCGTTATCCTTTTTGATGAAATAGAAAAGGCACATCCCGACGTAATGAATATCCTTCTCCAGATTCTTGATGAAGGAAAAATAACCGATGCTCAAGGCAGGACGGTCAGCTTTGAAAACACGGTTATAATTATGACGTCAAACGCAGGTAGCGACAGAAAGAGCGATGCACTCGGCTTTGCAAAGAGCAAGCAGGATGCAAGCGCTGACAGGGCAATGAAGGCTCTTCGTGAATTCCTTCGCCCCGAGTTTATAGGTCGTGTCGACGAAATTGCCGTGTTTAACGATTTGACACAGGAAAATTACGAGCAGATAGCCGTGCTTATGCTGGACGAGCTCGTTGAGCCCTTGCAGAATAAGGGTATCAGCTTCTCATGGTCTGCCGATGTTCCTGCGGCACTTGCCAAAAAGTGTGAAAACGGCACGAGAGGTGCCCGTGATTTGCGCAACGCAATACGCAGAAGCGTTGAGGATAAAATTGCAAACCTCATCGTTGAGAACGCAGAATCACCGCTTAAAACGGTTTCTCTTTCAGCCGAAGACGGTGAAATAGTTATATCAGCATTTTAACAGTAAGGCCTCTCCCGTAGTTTAACGGGAGAGGCTGTTAAAATTTAAAAAATTTTTTTGTTTTTTGTCACAAAATATATTTCTCATGTGTGTACAATATAAATGGGTGAAATATTGCCTTTTTTTCGGTAAGGGGGGTATGTATGGGAATAAAAGCACGCTACAATGAAGAATTACGATTCGTTGAATATGCCGTTGAAAAATACAGTAAAATGCTTTTTCGTATCTGCTATTCCATACTGCTCAACGAAGCTGATACCGAGGATGCCTTGCAGGAAACCTTTATCCGCTATATGACAAAGGCTCCGCTGTTCAAGGATTCTGAGCACGAAAAGGCGTGGCTGATTAAGGTTGCAGCCAATATCAGCAAGAATATGGTGCGCTTCAGAAAAGCACACCAGTCTGTCAATCTTACAGAGCTTGAAGGAATAGGCATCATTCCTGATGACAGGGACTTGTTTGAAACAATAATGCATCTTCCTTCAAAATACAAAATAATACTTGACTTGTATTATATCGAAGGCTACAAGTCGAACGAAATCGCAAATATTCTGGGTCTAAGCCCTGTTGCCGTGCGTAAACGCCTTCAGTACGCAAGGCAGCTGCTGAAAAATGAACTTGAAAGGAATGGTTGAATTATGAAAGTAAATAAAATCAGGGAATACAGCCGTGTTATGAATCAGGTTAATATCAGCGAGGGTATGAAACAGAAAATAGCTAGAAACTGCGCCAGATATGTAACCTTGCAGAAGACCAAATGCAGAAAGTTCACCGTAACTGCGGTAATAAAAGAGAAAACTTCGGACAGGATATAACCTGTCCGTTTTTTATGGTATTTTTTTCATAACAAGGAAAAATAAGGAAGGAGAAATTTATGAAAGAACCGTTACTCTACAAAATTGTTAGACCGCCTCTCAAGGCTTTGTTTACGCTTGTATTCAGACCTACCGTTGAGGGAAAAGAGAACATACCTGCCGACGGCAAAATTATCCTCGCAGGAAACCACACGTCTGTTTTTGACTGCTTTACCGTTGCTATGTCCACAAAGCGCTGCGTGCACTTTATCGCAAAGGCAGAGCTTATGAACGGTATAGGCAAATATATATTCCCGGGTCTCGGTATTATTCCCGTTGACCGAAGCACCAACGGCAAGCAGGCGGTTGTCACCGCAGAGGAATATATAAACGACGGAAAGGTTGTTGCAATATTCCCCGAAGGTACAACAAATAAAACCGACGATATTATGATGCCTTTTAAAGGCGGTGCAGTAAAAATCGCTTCAGATACATCCTGCGATATAGTTCCGTTTGTTATCAGCGGCAAATATAAATATTTCAAAAAAGGTATAAAAATTAAATTTATGCCCGTTATGAAGGTCGAAAGAGGCAGCCTCAAAGCGGCAAACAAAGCGCTTTATGAAACTGTCAGAACAGAATTAGAAAAAGAATACGGAGTAAAGTAAATGAAAAAAGAAATGAAAAAACCCGAAGACCGAGAGCTCGGATACAAGCTGTTTATGCCTGTATTCAACAAATTTTTTAAGTTTTATTATAATCCCAAAACCATAGGTAAGGAGAACATTCCTGCCGACGGTGCAATAGTTATTGCAGGCAACCATAAGCACATTCTTGACCAGTGCATTACAATTGCCAATACCAAAAGAATGATTCACTATATGGCGAAAAAGGAATATTTCGACGGCAGGTTTGCCTGGTTTTTCAGGGCTATGGGTTGCATTCCCGTTGACAGACAGAATACCGATATCCGAAGCGTAAAATCCGCAATGAAGGTGCTGCGTAAGGGCGGTGCAATAGGCATTTTCCCCGAGGGCACACGCAACAGAACGGATGCGTTTCTGCTTGAATTCAAGCCGGGTGCAGTTTCGCTTGCAAAGAAAACAGATGCTTATCTTGTCCCATTCGGTATCACGGGCGATTATAAATTCCGGAGCAAAAACCTTACAATCCGCTACGGTAAGCCCTTCAAGGTCGGCAATATGACTACGGAGCAGGCTAACGAAAAGCT
>JAZOMP010000151.1:0-7215 GCA_045654045.1 Acutalibacteraceae bacterium | reverse complement strand
CCATAAGTCTTAAACTGACCGTCCGCTGGAGTAATTTTAATAGTTCTTGGAAGGATTGTTAACATCCCATTTTCATATGTGAAATTGTAATACTTATCTGTTACATCTGCACTATTAAATTTCCTTAAAATTCTTATATTTTCCGGCCTGTGCCTGCCTTTCTTTCTTTTAGCAGGTAAAAAATTTGTTTTTTTACACATAATGCCGCATCTCCTTTGTATTTTCAGCCCTCAAAGCATTAATTTAATCGACAAAATCCGACTATATATTATTAATAATAATACTTATTTTATTTTAGTCAATAAATAAATTGTTAAATTTATATTTTTGTATAAATATGCAAAAATTGCACTGATATTTTAGAAACAATCACAGATTAATTCCCTTTTATTTTTACAACTTCACGCTATGCAGGTTTTCGCAAAACCCAATTAATTTTCATTTATAAAAAACCAGCAGATCTGCATATCCAAACAGATTTACTGGTTTTTGGAGAGAATTATATTTCAAGTATTCTCTTGAATTCTTCGCTGTTTCTGAATTCTTCCGACAACTGGGGTCGGTTGCGTAGACCGTTCTTTACATCCTCTGCAAAAGAGCCTTCCCAGAAGCGGTAGGCTTTGTTTTTGTCGAAAACTACGCCTTCAACTGCTTTTGAGGTGTGCACGGTGACGTCGGGCATTTCGTCGTAGCGTTTCGCGAGTCTTACCGCCTTTTCAAAATATTCAAGAGCTGATTTTTCATCGCCTTGAATATATTTCTTAACACCTATCCGCTGTGCGTGGACAACGAGGAGATACCAGCTTTTGCCGTAGTCGCCGTCGGGCATAACCTTTTCAACGAGGTTGATATAAGCCGCAGCTATTTCCTCGTCGGCATCAAGGAAGTTTTTATACCTTCTGTTCATTATCTCACCGAAAAGGCGGAGCATTTCCGTAATTCCGTTGGCACACGCCTTTGCGCGCTTCTCATCATCGTGAGGGTACATATACATAGCCTCGTAATCCCTCGTGTTCTGCATAATCGGCATTTCCGAAAGGATTTTTTCGGCTTCGGCAATATCAACTCCGCTGCCTTCAATCAGGCTCAGATCACGCAGGTAACGGCACATCAGCTTTTTGGTCCAGATTCGTATACTGTCTACGGTGCAATAGTTCTGAATGATATCGTAAACCCTGTTAACCTCGGATTTTATTGATATACTGTATTCATCGCTGTATTCTGCGTAAATGAGAGCGTTCATATACTTTGACATAAGGTCATAATTGTCTGGAAATTCAACTATTGCTGCCTTTAGTAAATCTCTTGCCGTATCGATTTTTCTTTCGTTCAAAAGGCGGGAATAACTGTCAACATATTCTTTGATTTTTGCTTCCTGCGCAATTAAATCCGTGCCGAGAAGGCTGTCAACCGTGACACCGAAAAAGGCTGCAATTACGGGAAGCATAGTTATATCGGGGTAGGTTTCTCCCCTCTCCCACTTACTTACCGCCTGAAAGGACATACCTAAAAACTCGGCAAGCGACTCCTGCGTGAGCTTTTTGGATTTGCGTAATTTCTTGAGATTTTCGCCGAAATAAACTGTCATAGCGCATCGCCTTTCAATAATTAATTTGTAGCTACACCCCGATAATAACAGTTAAACGGCAAATAAACAATAACCCAGATTTAGAAATCGATTCTCCCGAGAGGAGAATTTTCTATTTAGAGTATAAAAAACAGCCTGCTGATGCAAGCTGTTTTTTAGTTTTCATTCAATTGTTGCAATAAATGTACAACGCTGTTTTATTTTCATTTCGTCAAAATATTTTTCTTCAAGCGGTATCCACTCGCCCAAAAAGCGGTCAGCCATTTCGGGATTTCGTTTTAAAATGCGTTCTCTTTGCAGGTCGGGTGTGATATCCAGAAAAATTGACAAATCGCAGTAATCACCGAAATACGGGTGCAGGGAATATGCACCCTCGATTACAGTGAGCTTTTGCGGCAAAATTTCAACAGCGAGCAAAAGAGTAAAGGTTGAGCAATCAAATTTTCTGTAGTTGACTGTTTTATTTTCACTCAGCGGAACAATAACCTCATCATAAAAGCGCTCCCTGTCAAGGTTTCCGCCCGTTTCTTTATACCGCTCGGGGGTACGCTGATGGGGCTGAAGAAAGAAATCGTCCGTATGAAAAACGGTACAGCCGTAAATTTCTTTAAGCGTTTGGGCTAAAGTAGTTTTGCCGCTTGCACTTTTGCCCTCAATTGCGAGAATTACCCTGCCCTTTCCGAGCACTTTATCAATTGCGGAAAACAGCGGCAGAAACGGCACAAAGCAGTTTGATACCACACGGTAGGCAGGCTTATATGCACTACGGAATATTTCCGAATGGTGAATAGCTTCGTAGCCGCTCTGCTTCCACTCGGTTATGGCTTCGTCAAACTCTTTTTCGTCAAAAGGCAGACTGCCATCGGTTATCATTTCCCTTACCGTTTTCAGCCTCTCTTCAAGTGCTTCAACCGAAGCCTTTGGCTTTTGGGCGGAAAGGTAAAACAGCTTGCTCAATGTTTCGGCAGTCAATCCTTCGTTTAATACCGACAAGTGGACACGGCTGAATTCGCCATCCAACGGCTCAACCAACGGTTTATTATTTAAAATATTTTCAGCTTCTTTTTTTATATAAGCCGTTGCCGCTTCGAGCGAAGAGACCATATGCTCACAGCCGAAGGTGCTCTGGTGAAGAAATTTGAATATATCACGCAGATTCATCTGACCATACGCACGGTAATGTGCCGAAATTCTGTTTCGGGTGTTCATAGTTTTCTCCGATTAATCTATAATCTTTTTTATTCTGGGGCTTTCAAGCACCATAACAAGAACGGGTACAACGACAAGCTGTACTATAATGCCGGGGATTGCGTTTGTGAATGCACCGGCAATAAAGGCGGCGAAAGTGAACGCACCGCCGTCTACACTCATACAAACGAACATTGCCGCACCCCACACAAGCCTGCCTATTACCATTGCGACAAGAAGTGAGCAATAAATATACGTTTTTTTCTTGGGCAGGAATTTGTGCATAAGACCCGAAACTATACCGTAGGCGGCAAGCTCAAAAGCCATACAAAGTGCCGTAGGAAATAAGGGCGGCATACCGAGTGTCATTGAACGGAAAAGCGGTGCAATAATGCCGACTGCAAGTCCCCAAGGCCAACCGCAGATAAATCCGCAAAGCAGAACGGGAATATGCATAGGGCAAAGCATTGAGCCTATTTCGGGAATCTGACCCGTTAAAAACGGCATTACAAAGGCAAGTGCGAGAAAAAGTGCGGAAAGCACGGGCTTCAAGAGTTTACTTTTCATAAAAAGTCCTTTCGCAATACATAAAAACGGTGCCATTACCCCTGCGGAGATAATGACACCTTCATAGTATCGTTAAACAGTAAAATACGTCGAAATCTGCAAGGCTTCTGCCCCGTATGCCGTTCTTCTGAACAGCAAGAGTATTGTACTTTATTTTTATACTTTTGTCAACTTCCGATTATGCCGGCAAGCCTTGAAACGGCATCATCAACAAGTGCGCCCATATTCAGGTTTGAAACACCTGCTACAATATTGTCGCACCTGTTCATAGGGATAAGTATTCTTACGGCATCCGCCTGACCGACGGCAACAGCCATTTTGTCCGTAACCTCGCCGAAAAGAGAATCGGCGATAACTATACCTATCGGACCTATAATAACGTCCGTCTTGCGGCAGGCAACAACCACGGGGTTTTCGCCCGTTGCGGCGGATTTCGCTCCTGCCTTGAGCATTGTTGCGGTAGCAACCGCATTTGTGCCGACAGCTGTCAGATTAACGTCATTAAAGCGTGCAAGCACCGCTTTTATAAGCTGTGCGCCAAGCTGACCGCCCTGGCCGTCAATAACCAATATATTCATAAATTTTCTCCGTTTTTAAAACGAAGCCGGTGCATAACACTATGTACCGGCTTTGTATATAGTTTTATCTGAAATTCATATAACCGAAGACAAGCAGACCTGCCATAAGGATATAGAAGAAGGGAAGCACGGTAAGGCTTCCGCCAAAGGAAATAAGGAACTGCTTGAAGGATTTTGATTTCTGCCAGTTCTCCTTGAGTGTCTTCGGGCGGAGGAAGGCAACCGCATCGAAAAGAATATAGCCGACACAGTAGAATATCCATGTTTCCCAAAGTGTGTAGCCTCTGACCGCCTGAACGGCAAGAATAGCCGCACCGAGAAGAATAAGGAACAAGCGGATAAACTTGATACCCTTATAGTCACAGTAGCGTTCAAGACCGTCGTGCTGGGCAATAACATAATACATTGTAAAGCAGCAGATGATACCTGCCATTGTGTTTGAGCCGAGCATAATAAGGCAAAGCGGTGCTACCATATAGCAGGGTCTTTCAAGAACCTCGACGATGTTCATATCGACCTCGCCGAATGCCTTTGTAATCTTGTTACCGTTTCTGCGGTAGGGAATGATAAAGAGGAAGATTGTAAGAATTATAACCACACAGAACACCCACGAAAGAACGGTATCAACCTTTTCGGGGAGCATATACCAAAGCTTGCCTGTTGCTTCTGCCTGCTCAAGATTCTTGGCGGCGATAGGCCAACCGAGAACGAAAGCACCTGCTATACCAAGACCGTTGAAACAGCCCTGAGTAAATTCCATAATCTTCCAGCCGTCGATAACATTATACTCATCGAGCTTGCCAAACATACGCTTGCCGTTTTTGAGAGGATGGCACTGCTTGTCATAGAACGTGATGCCGAACATCCAGCCTACCGAACCAGCAAGAGCACCGCCAACCCACATAATAATACCGAAGATATCACGGCGTACAGCCATCATTATAAGAAGGCTTGCAACGATTACAAGGTTACGTCCCCACTCCTCGCGGCTGTCCTTAGAGAAGCAGACCTTGGGCATTCTGCCGTTTTCGGGGTCATAGGGTGTGTTGAAAATACGGTAACCGATTTCCTGAAGAAGCGGAACAAGAGCAAAGAAGATAACAAAATCGTACCACTTGTAAACCTTACCGCTCATTGCTGAAAAGCTTACACCTAAGAAGCCTGCGCCCAGACCGCTCCAGATTGAGCCCTTGAACGCAAGGGCAAGGTAGCCGAGAGGCGGACTGTAACGGGGCTTATTGTGTTCAAGAATAAGACCCATAGTTGAGCCGTAGGGCTCCATACCGCCGTAGAAGTAGCCGAGCGCACAGGCGGCGGCAAACAGGAAAACGTTTTCCATAAGCAAATCCGAACCCGTGTACCAGACGCAGAGTATGCCCATAAATGCACCGGGCAGCATTGCGCCCTTTTCTCCGCCGATAGCAGAGCCGCGCATACCCCAGCCAAAGCACATCGTTATCATACTTATGGCAAGAAACGCTAATACGTTCTGAGTTTCCATAAACTAAACCCTTTCTATATTAAGTTCTTTTCTGCACTTGTTCAGTTCTTTTCTACCTTTACAAGAGCATAGCCTATCTTTTTACGACCGACGGTGTAAATCATATGGAGCATATTGCCCTCGGCAACGATTGAGGGATAAGAGAACTCCACACCGGGTGTGTTTTCAAGCTCGATGCGTACGGGATAGGTTGCACCGTTATCATCGGAAAGGAAGAGACACAGCGGTGTACGGTCGCCCCAGTTTTCGCCTACGGGGTTGCATATAAGACCAAGCACGCCGCAATCTGTCAGAGCGGCACCGATACCGCTGTTGTTGTTGGGCATATCCGTAGGACGGGCAACAGACCAGCTCTTGCCGAAATCCGTTGATTCGCTGCGATAAATCCAGTTGAGATTTGTTCGGGCGAGCATATAAACTCTGCCGTCGTGAGCAGGGTCTTCCCATATTGCCGGCTGGATAAGACCTTCGCCGTCCTTCGGAAGCTCCTCCTTACGGTTGCAGATTGTACCGTCGGGAAGCTCAAAGGCAACGGGCGGGGAAAGCTGCCACGTTGCGCCGTTATCCGCACTGTAGTCTGTCCATGATTCCCAACGGTCGCCAATATCCTCGGTTGAGCCGGGAGCAAGAAGCGCACCGTTGGAAAGTCTTATCATCTGGTTTTTGACAGGACCTCTGCCGCCGATATCGCCGGGTACAAGCTCAACAGGTGTTGACCAGGTTGCACCGCAGTCCTCTGAAACACTCTTCATTGAGTACCAGTGTCTCTCGTCAATACCGCTCTTATAAATAAGTGTAAGCACGCCGTCCTCGGCAAAGAGGGTGGGATTCCAGTCTGCCTCGCCGTCGTCGGGTGTGATAGCAACGGGTGTGGTCCATTTGTCCTCACGCTTTGCAAACCAGATGCGTACGTTTGGGTTTTTCTCCTTGATACCGCCGAACCAGGCGGCTGTGGGTGTACCGTTGCAGATAGCGACGGTCGCTGCGTGACATTCGCCTGTTTCGTCGTTTATACCCTGAGTTTCAAGGTATTCCTGATATAAAAGTTCCGCCTTAATCATAATTAATGCCTCCCGTGTTGTTTAATTAAAGACCGTTGCGCTCCTTATAGATACGGATAACAGCCTGAAGGTCTTCTTCCGTATCAACGCTTACTGCCTCGTACTGTGCAGGTGCGGGAACAATTTTGATTTTGTAGCCGTGCTCGAGAACCTTAAGCTGTTCGAGAGATTCGGACTCTGAAAGCGGTGTGGGAGCAAGCTTTGTGTACAGGTTGAGGAAATCGTGGGTATAGGCATAGATACCTACGTGCTCGAAATACTTTGCGTGCTGGGCATTACGGGGATAAGGAATGGGTGAACGCGAGAAATAGATAGCGTTGCCGTTGACATCGGTTACAACCTTGACAACTGTATTGTTCTTTATGTATTCCTCGCCGTCAATCGGCACGCTGCCCGTTGCCATAACACATTCGGGGCTATTGATAAGTGCTGAGCCGATATCGTCGATAATTTCGGGGGGAACAAGGGGTTCGTCACCCTGAATGTTGATAACGTAGTCACACTCGGGGTAGTGGCTTGCAGCCTCTGCAACTCTGTCCGAGCCTGTGGGATGGTTGACGCTTGTCATAACAGCTTCGCCGCCGAAGGCAACGACTGCGTCATAGACGCGCTGGTCGTCGGTTGCAACAACAACCTTGCTGAGCACCTTGGACTTGCTTGCGTTTTCATAAACGTGCTGAATCATCGGCTTGCCGCAGATATCCTTAAGAGGCTTGCCGGGAAGACGGGATG
>JAZOMP010000150.1:0-7184 GCA_045654045.1 Acutalibacteraceae bacterium | reverse complement strand
TTCCTTGTAAGCAACTTCGACAACCTCATGCACGGGGTCATTAACCTCAACGGCGGAAACCTCTGTGCGGTGTGTCATAATATCGCCTGCGTCAATGTCGTCAAACTCGAAAATGTTGTTAATCATTTCCTTCTGGGCGTCTTCAATAACACCCTTTTCGCCGCCGACGTCAACCATCATACGGATTTCTTCTTCCGTAACCTCTTCTGGCTCTGCATTGGGGTCAATGCCCATAACGCGAAGTATTGCGTTCATCGAAACGGAAAGCACCTTAACAAAGGGCTTTGTAACCGTAGCAACAACCGTAAGTATTCCTGCAATGCGGAAAGAAATCTTTTCGGGGTTGAACATTGCAACACGCTTGGGTACAAGCTCGCCTAAAACAAGTGAGAAATATGATGTGATAAGTGTGATTACAACAAGGCTGAAGCCGTCAATCACGGTTGCAGGGATTTTTGTTAAAATTGAAAGCTTTTCCAGGCCGTCGGAGAGCATATCGACAAAGCTTTGCGATGCCGAGGCAGAGGAAAGAAAACCGGCAAGGGTAACGCCGATTTGTATGGTCGATAGAAAATTGCTGGGATTGCTTGTGAGCTTAAGAAGCTTCTTTGCTTTTTTGTTGCCCTCCTGTGCCTGCTTTTCAAGCTTGGCATCGTTTAGGGATATAATGGCGATTTCGCTCATTGCAAAAAAAGCGTTTACGAGAATAAGTACCAATAAAAGTACTAGCTTCAGTATAAGCGAAGTCGCAGGCCCGGGGTCGTCCATAGTTCTGACTTTCTCCTTTCAGTTTTGCGGCAAACAAAGTCATAATCTGCCGCCTTTTAATAATTATAATATTAAAACATCATATAGAATGATGAATTAATCAATCACTTTACCGTTTTCGATATAAACTCTTGGTACACGCTTGGTAATATCGCAGACGTATTCGTAGTTGAAGCTGCCTGCGGTTTTTGCAAGCTCTTCAACGGTCAGGCACTCCTTGCCGTCAAAGCCGACAATCGTTACCTCGTCGCCCTGCTTAACGTCGGGTATGTCGGTAACGTCTACCATAAACTGGTCCATACATACTCTGCCCGTACCGGGTGCGGAGTGACCTTTGATAAGCACTCTGCCCTTGTTGGTAAGCAGTCTGGGGTAACAGTCGCCGTAGCCGCAGGGAATTGTGGCAATCAGCGTTTCACGTTTTGCCATAAATGCCGCACCGTAGCCGACAGTAGCACCTGCCTCAACCTTTTTGACGTAGGCAACGTGGCTCTTAATCTGCATAACGGGTGTGGTCGGCAGGTTTTCAAACTTAACCTCGTCCGACGGGTCAAGCCCGTAGGTAACTATACCGCAGCGCACCATATCAAAGCAGCCGCCGTCATAGTCCATTGTTGCGGCGGAATTGTAAATATGCTTTATCGGAATTTCAATGCCGCAGTCTTCAATTTCCTTTGTAAAAGCTCTGAAAAGCTCAATCTGTGCGTTGGCAAAGCTCTTGTCGGCAAAGTCCGCACAGGCAAGGTGTGAAAACACGCCCTTAATATCAATTGAAGGTAAGGCGGCAATTTTTATAATTTCATCAAGGCTTTCCTTATTCGGATATAAACCGATTCGGTGCATACCCGTATCAAGTTTGATATGAACGCCTGCTTTTTTACCGAGAGAAGCCGCAACGTCGTTGAGCTGCTTTGCGGTGGAATATTCAAAAACGGTCAGGTCGATTTCGTTTTCAACTGCTTTTTCAAAAAGCTCGGGGAAAGCGTAGCTGAGCACGAGTATAGGCTTTTTTGCGCCGCCCTCACGAAGCTGTACGCCTTCCTCAACCGTAGCAACACCGTATGCGTATGCCGAGCCGTCCTCAAGGGCTTTTGCTATCGGCACTGCACCGTGACCGTAAGCATCTGCCTTGAGAATGACCATAACCTTAACCTCGTCACCCACTCTTTTCTGCACAGCGGCAACATTCGAGCGGACAGCATCAAGGTCTATATATGCGCATACTCTGCTGTTAGGGTAAATCAAAAAATCACCTTTTAAATACAAAATTGAATTAAATCAGCCAATTACTGAAAGTGCTTGCTCGATATCCGCAATGATGTCCTCTACGTTTTCAATACCTACGGAGAAGCGGATAAGGTCGGGCGAAACGCCGCACTCAACAAGCTCCTGGTCGCTGAGCTGTCTGTGTGTTGAGGAAGCGGGGTGAAGCACGCAGGTTCTTGCATCGGCAACGTGGGTAACAATAGCGGCAAGCTTGAGTGAATTCATAAACTCCTCTGCCTTTGCTCTGCCGCCCTTTACGCCGAAGGAAATAACACCGCAGGTGCCCTTGGGCATATACTTCTGTACAAGCGGATAGTACTTGTTGTCGGGCAGGGCAGGGTAGTTGACCCATGCAACCTTGTCATTGTTCTGAAGGTACTCGGCAACCTTGAGAGCGTTAGAGCAGTGGCGCTCCATACGAAGTGCAAGTGTTTCGAGGCCGAGGTTGAGGTAGTAGGAATTCTGCGGGGCAGGTGTTGAGCCGTAGTCACGCAGAAGCTGAGCAACAATTTTTGTAACGTAGCCGGCCTTGCCGAAATCACGGGTGTAAACTGCGCCGTGGTAGCTTTCATCGGGCTGTGTAAGACCGGGGAACTTATCGTTCTGCTCCCAGTCAAAGTTGCCGCTGTCGATAATTGCACCGCCGATGATGTTTGCATGACCCTCCATATACTTTGTTGTGGAGTGGGTTACGATATCTGCGCCGAATTCAAACGGGCGGCAGTTAATCGGGGTGGGGAAGGTGTTGTCTATAATAAGCGGTACACCGTGTGAGTGTGCGAGTTTTGCAAACTTTTCAATGTCGAGAATATCAAGCGAGGGGTTTGCGATTGTTTCGCCGAAAACAGCCTTTGTGTTGGGGCGGAACTGTGCGGAAATTTCCTCTTCGCTTGCGTTGGGGTCAACAAAGGTAACCTCAATACCGAGCTTTCTCATTGTTACGTTGAAAAGGTTGAAGGTACCGCCGTAGATTGTTGCGGCGGAAATAAAGTGGTCGCCTGCGCCGAGAATGTTGATAAGTGAGAAGAAGTTTGCAGCCTGACCCGAAGAAGTCAGAACACCTGCAACACCGCCCTCAAGCATAGCAATCTTTGCGGCAACGGCATCGTTTGTGGGGTTAGCAAGGCGTGTGTACATATAGCCGGGCTCAAGGTCGAACAGCTTTGCCATAGCCTCGCTTGTGTCGTATTTGAAGGTTGTGCTCTGAACGATGGGCAGAACTCTCGGCTCACCGTTCTTGGGCTCGTATGCGCCCTGAACACATTTGGTTTCTATTCTGTAGTTCTCTTTCATCTGAGAAATCTCCTTACTGTTTTAAAGAATAAAGAAGAAGTAATAAAGAATAAATAATAAATTCTGGGTGAAGGCGAAGCCCTCCCTCAATTATTCATTTTTCATTATTCACCATTCATTATTCATTAATCATTTATAAAATGATTAATCAAACCGGGTCCGTGCTCGACAAAGTTGCCCGTTGCGGCGGCAGTGGTTTCGTTGATTGATTCAACACCGCTTACCTTTTCGCTCTTCTTGTGGTAAATCATATATGGAACCGGGTCGGAAGCGTGGGTCTTTGTCTTAATCGGTGTGGGGTGGTCGGGAAGTATCATAATTTTGTAATCGTCATACTTCTCAAGTGCCTCAATAAGTGCGGGCAGAACACGCTTGTCGATAATTTCAATCGAGCGAACCTTGTTTTCGGGCTCGTTGCGGTGTCCGCACTCATCGGGTGCTTCAAAGTGAAGGTAAGCGAAATCGCAACCGTTTTCAAATGCGTCAATAGCCGCCTTGGTCTTGCCCTCAAAGTTGGTGTCGATGTAGCCTGTTGCTCCTTCAACCTCGGGCACCTGCATACCTGCGCAGATACCTATACCCTTGAGCAAGTCAACTGCGGAAACGATACAGCCCTGCATACCGAACTTCTTTTCAAAGTTTTCAAGTCCGGGCTTTCTGCCCTCGCCCCAGAGCCAGATTGAGTTTGCAGGGCGCTTGCCCTCGGCAATCCTTCTCTTGTTAACGGGGTGATCCTTGAGAAGCCCGTAGCTTTCACGCATCATTTTTGTAAGCTTTTCTGCCGTGGGAGCGGTTGAAATATACTCGCCTACAACTCTGCCCGAAATATCGTGGGGCGGAGTCATATTGCCAAGCTCGGTTGTGCCGCCGTGGTGAATAAGGCAATGGCGGTAGCTGACACCGGGGTAGAAATCAAATTCACCGCCGCCGAAATGCTCCTGAACGGTTTTTATGATTTCTGCGGCATCCTCGCTGGAAATATCACCTGCGGAATAGTCCACCATAGTCTTGTCGTCGTAATTTTCCTCGTCGGAAAGTGTAACAACGTTACAGCGCAGAGCAACGTCGGTGTCACTCATTTCAACGCCTATGCTTACAGCCTCAAGCGGAGAACGGCCCGTGTAGCAGTCCTTGGGGTCGTAGCCGAGAACGCTCAGGTTTGCAACGTCGCTGCCGGGTTTCAAGCCGGCGGCAACGGTACGTACAAGGCCAACCTCACCTCTTTTGGCGAGTGAATCGAAAACGGGTTTGTCGGCAACCTCCATCGGAGTTTTGCCGCCGAGGGCATCAACGGGGTAATCCGCCATGCCGTCATAGAGAACAATTGCGTATTTCATTGCTTAATCTATCCTTAATATAAGAGTATTGTCTGAAAAGATGTCCTATTACTTGAAATATGCTACACCGGACTCGAATATCTTCTGGTCCTTCTCGAACGGAACGTTCTTGTAGAGGTCTGTGCCCTTACGCTCGCTGTGAGCCATCTTACCGAGAACTCTGCCGTCGGGGCTTGTGATACCCTCAATTGCGAGAACGGAGCCGTTGGGGTTGAAGGGAAGAGCGTCTGCAACCTTGCCGTTGATGTCAACGTACTGTGTAGCAATCTGGCCGTTTGCGATAAGCTGTGCAATGTGCTTTTCGTCAGCAACAAAGCGGCCTTCACCGTGTGAAACGGGAACTGCGTGAATATCGCCGGGCTCACACTTTGAGAACCACGGGGACTTGACGGAGGTTACGCGGGTGTATGCCATATGGGAGATATGTCTGCCGATTGTGTTGAAGGTAAGTGTGGGTGCATCCTCGGCTGTGTCAACAATCTTGCCGTAGGGAACAAGACCTGTCTTGATAAGTGCCTGGAAGCCGTTACAGATACCGAGCATAAGACCGTCACGCTGTTCAAGCAGAGCGGTTACTGCTTCCTTGACTCTCGGGTTCTTGAGAGCGGTTGCGATGAACTTACCGGAGCCGTCGGGCTCGTCGCCGCCGCTGAAGCCGCCGGGAAGCATAATAATCTGTGAAGCGTTGATAGCCTTTACGAAAGCTTCCATGCTCTGCTCGATGTCGGAAGCGGTGAGGTTCTTGATAACAAGAATTTCAGCTTCTGCACCTGCGTTTTCAAAAGCACGGGCTGAATCGTATTCACAGTTTGTGCCGGGGAATACAGGGATAATTACCTTGGGCTTAGCAACCTTGATAGCCGGAGCTGCGTTGCTGCGCTGTGTATAGAGAGCAACCTCGTTGCCGCCTGTCGGGCAGGCTGCATCTGTTGCGAATACACCCTCGAGCTTGTCTGTCCATGCTGCGATAAGATCCTGAGTGGGTACTCTTTCGCCGCCGATTGTGAAGATAGCATCATCCTTGGTAACACCGAGGAGCTTGCCGCCTACGGGTGAATCACCCTCGCACTCAATTACGAAGCTGCCGGCAAGGGGAGCGTACATTTCTCTTCTTGTAACTCCTGCTTCAAATGCGAAGCCGAGAAGGTTACCGAATGCCATCTTACAAACGTTTGCGGAAGCGCCGCCTTCCTTGACTACGCCTGCGGAAAGAATTGCGCCCGAAGCAACGTTTTCGTATACGCTCTTCATAAGAGCCATAGCCTCATCCCACTCGGGAAGAAGGCTCTCTTTGTTTACGGGAAGCTCAACAAGGTAAACCTTGCTGCCTGCCTTCTTGAAGGCGGCGGAGGAAACCTTGCTTGCCTTTGCCATTGTTACGGCGAAGGAAACGAGCGTGGGCGGAACGTCGAGCTCGTTGAAGGAGCCGGACATACTGTCCTTACCGCCGATTGAGGGGATACCGTACTTGAGCTGTGCGGTGAGAGCACCGAGAAGGGCTGCTGCGGGCTTGCCCCAACGCTCGGGAACGGCATTGAGTCTTTCAAAATATTCCTGGAATGTAAGTCTTGCCTTGGAGGGGTCTGCGCCGATTGCGGCAAGCTTTGCAAGTGACTCTGTTACGGAGTATGCTGCTGCGTGGAACGGACTCCAGCGGCTGAGTGCGGGAATGAAGCCGTAGCTCATTGCCGTTGCGGAGTCTGTCTTACCGCCGGGAACGGGCAGCTTTGCACACATTGCCTCTTCGGGTGTGAGCTGTGTCTTGCCTGCGAAGGGCATATTGACCGTAGCCGCACCGATTGAAGCGTCGAAACGCTCGGAAAGACCGATCTGTGAGCAGACCTCAAGTCTGCCGAGGTTTGTTTCAAGAGCGTCAACGCCGTCCTTGTCTGCAAGAACTGCGGGAACAAGCTCTCTGTAGTTTTTGTTTGCGTCAACTGCGGCAATCTTTGCCTGTGCAGTCTGTGTTACGCCGTTTGTGTTAAGGAAATCACGGCTTATATCAACAATCTTGTCGCCTCTCCAGTGCATAACGAGTCTTGCTTCCTCGCTTACAACTGCAACAACAGTTGCCTCGAGGTTTTCGGTAGCGGCAAGTGCGATGAACTTTTCAACGTCCTGAGCAGCAAGAACAACAGCCATACGCTCCTGGGATTCGGAAATAGCAAGCTCAGTACCATCAAGACCGTCATACTTCTTTGTAACCTTGTCAAGCTCAATCTTAAGACCGTCTGCAAGCTCGCCTATAGCAACGCAGACACCGCCTGCGCCGAAGTCGTTACAGCGGCGGATAAGCTTTGCGGCATCGGGGTTGCGGAAAAGACGCTGGAGCTTACGCTCGGTCGGGGGATTACCCTTCTGAACCTCTGCGCCGCAGGTTTCGATGGATTCTGTGTTGTGTGCCTTGGAGGAGCCTGTTCCACCGCCGCAGCCATCACGGCCTGTACGGCCGCCGAGGAGAACGATACAGTCACCGGGAGCAGGAGTCTCACGGCGGACATTCTCCTTGGGAGATGCGCC
>JAZOMP010000149.1:0-6762 GCA_045654045.1 Acutalibacteraceae bacterium | reverse complement strand
TGTAATTTACGTTATCATAACCGTGCTAAGGCAGTACATTGAGCCCAAGCTCGTTGCAGGTCAGCTTGGGCTGCCGCCGATAGCAACACTTATGGGTATGTATATCGGCTTAAAGCTGTTCGGCGTTTTCGGTATGTTCATACTGCCGTTTACAATAACGATACTCAAAGTTCTCAACGACGACGGTGTAATCCGTATCTGGCGTACCTCACGCCCCGCAAAGGTTCAGGACGGACACTCCAGCGTTGAGCTGAAGAAATTTTCACAAATCAAGCCTACAATGAAAAGAAAACAGAAAGAAAGGAAAAACAAGCAATGAGCAAAATCATTGAAGTAAAGGGTCTGCAGAAATCCTACGGACACAACCAGGTTCTGCGCGGACTCGACTTAAGCTATGAGCAGGGTCAGATTATCGGCCTGCTCGGCCCCAACGGCTGCGGTAAAACATCGCTTATAAAAATCCTTACGGGTCTTATTCACGACTACGACGGTGAAGTCCTTATAGACGGACAAAAGCCCGGCATCTACACAAAATCCGTTACCGCATATCTGCCCGAGCGTACCTACCTGCCCGAGTGGATGAAGGCGAAAGACGCAATTGACTATTTCCAGGATTTCTTTGCAGATTTTGACAAGGCAAAGGCACTCGATATGCTCAGCCGCTTCCGCCTTGACCCCAACCAGAAAATAAAAACGATGTCAAAGGGTATGCAGGAAAAGCTTCAGCTTCTCATCGTTATGAGCCGAGCCGCAAAGCTCTACTGCCTCGACGAGCCGCTCGGCGGCGTTGACCCTGCCACGAGAAGCGCAATACTCGACGTTATTATGAACAACTACGCCGACAAATCCACCGTGCTTATTTCTACCCACCTTATCAATGACGTTGAAAGAATTTTCAATTCCGTGCTTATGATTGGCGAGGGCAGAGTCAAGCTTGACGCAAGCATAGACGAAATCCGTGAAAGCGGCAGAAGCGTAGAAGAAATCTTCAAGGAGGTGTTCAGCTTTGGTTGGTAAGCTTATAAAAAACGAATTCAAGGCAGGACTTCACTCCATTGCCCCGATTTACGTTGCAGCCGTAGCCGCAGTAGGCTTTATGGCACTCGCACTCGCTTTTAAAATTGCGTGGCTGACCGCAATTTCACTCGTAGCGGTTATTGTAATCGCACTCGGCATACTAATAGTCACACTTATTTCCGTTGTTTCCAACTTCAACAAAACCCTTTTCCGTGACCAGGGCTACCTGAGCTTTACGCTTCCCGTTACAAGCGGTCAGCTCCTTTTTGCAAAAGCGCTCAGCTCCTTTGTGTGGATACTGCTCAGCTATATTGCCGTTATCGGCATATTCGCAGGAATCTTCCTCTATTCATCTGATATGGTAGGCGAAGAAAATATTACAATGATTAAAATTCTTGTTTCCACCGTTGCCGAAATTCCCGATACGGGTGCGGTTATAAAGGTTGTAACCTTTATCTGTGTCAGAATCTTCCTCAAGATTGTCTGCCTTATCGCACAGATTTATTTTGCAATTTCGCTTTCAAACGTACGCCCCTTCCAGCGCCAGAGCTTCCTGCCCGCAATTCTTATTTTCGTAGTTATCTACGGCGTTATGAACACGGTAAGCACCTTGCTCACCGCTTACGTACCGCTTTCAATTATAATTTCCGTTCAGGGCATTGAGCTTTCAACAAGAGCTATGTCCGCAGGCGGTATGGTTTACGGCGTTGCAGATATTATTTTCGAGTTCGTTATGACCTCACTTTTCTTCTACCTGAGCTCCTGGTTTATGAACCACAAAATCAACCTTAAGTAATTGGAGAAAATATGCGTAAATTTACGAATATACTATTATGTGCCGCTCTTATTCTGTGCTTTGGCTTAACAGCCTTTGCACAGCAGGAAGGCACAACGCAGGATATCACCTTTTCCGCTTATTGCAAAAGCGAAGAGGATATTCTTACCGCAATTGAAAGCGGAGCAGACTACGTTTCTTTGTCGGACGGTGTAAACCTTGCGACAGCTGTAAAGACAATTGAAAGTACCGGAACTGTTCTTATCGTTGACGCTGACAGCATCGAGGAAGCTGACGAAAAGCTGAAAGAAACTGCAGCACTCAACGAAACCGGCAATGTAGTTTTCCGCATAAAAGCAGGTGCTGACAAGTCCGTCGAATGGGCAAAAAACAATGGCACACTGCTTATAGGCTATTACAAGGGCAACATTTACCCTATTGCCATTGCAAAGGTTTCGGGCTACGCACAGCCCGTCTGCCGCGCAATACTTATGCAGACAAATAATCAGGACGGTGTTATTCTCCACAACAGCGTAACTATGTTCTTTGAAAAGCACGCTATCAAAGGTATGTTCTCCTTCACTGATTCAACAAAAAGCGCAAAGCGTACCGACTCGGCCAGAAGCTGGGACGACCTGATTGCAAGAGGCTATGATATAATCGAAACTGCTTACCCTGCCGACTTTGCAGAGTATCTCGCACAGAATACGGCAGAGAGGGAAAAGTTGGCAGAAAGCGTTGAAAAGGCTGTTAAAGTCAGCACCGAGGGCTGCAAGCCCAACCGAATCACAACATATGAAAACGCTCTTGACGAGGCAAAGACTCTGCTTGAAGACGGCAGCAGTGCAACATACGCTATGTCAGATGCAAGAGCTGTGCTTGACGAAGCAGTTGAAAAAATAGGTCTTGACGACGGCTCAAAGGTAACGGGCGATTTCAAAATCACCCCTGCAAGAGCCGCGTGGGCACTTTTCGGAATTGCACTCGTGCTTTCATGGCAGATATTCTTCAGAAAGCATTGGGGAAAAGCGAATTAAGAATTCGGAATTATGAATTACTTTTCAGTTCATTAATAATATTTAAGGAGGTTGCATTTTTATGAGTGATAATTTTTCTGTTCCGAGAGCGGAAACGGCGGAATCTGTCGGTGTTTCTTCGGCAGCAATTGCGGCAATTATCCGCGATATGGAAGAAAAACAGGTTGAAAGCCATTCGCTGATGATAATCCGTCACGGCAAGGTTGCTTTTGAAGCGTGGCGCAAGCCCTATGGCCCGGACATACTGCACACTATGTATTCCGTAAGCAAAAGTGTAACCGCCACAGCGGCAGGCTTTGCCGTAGCAGAGGGTCTGCTGACACCCGACACAAGGATCGTTGACGTATTCCCCGAATACGCAGACCCTAAGGACGACGACCTTGAAAGAATTACTTTACACTCACTTATGACTATGACTGCAGGCAAAAACGTAAGCCTGCTTGCCGACAAAACCTCGACCACGTGGGTCAAGGACTTTATGGAAACCAGACAGAGCTACGCACCGGGCGAGGGCTGGAGCTACATCAGCGAAAACACCTACTGCGTTGCCGCAATGATCGCAAGGGTTACGGGAATGACCGTAACCGAATACCTCACGCCCAGACTTTACGAGCCGCTCGGAATAACCAAAACCCAGTGGGAGCGTGATTCACACGGCACAGAAACAGGCGGCTGGGGTCTTTTCCTCAGAACAGAGGATCTTGCAAAAATTGCGCTTTGCTACCTTAACGGCGGCAAGTATAACGGCAAGCAGATTATACCGAAGGGCTGGTGCAAGCTTGCAAGCGCCAACCACACAAGCGGAATTCCCGGTTCACCCGCAGACGGCTACGGCTACTTTATATGGGGCTGTGACTGCGGCAAGGGCGTTTACCGCTTCGACGGTATGTTCTCGCAGTTTGCCTACGTCTTCCCCGAAAAGGATGCCGTTGTTGTTATGACGGACAACGAAATTAACGAGGACAAAACAAGGCGCTGCCTTGAAGCACACGTCGACGAGCTTTTCTTTGACGGCGAAGCACCTGCGGCAAAGGAAATACCCGAATTGCCCGAACTTGAGGAAATTGAGGCTATGCCCCGACAGACCGAAACGGAAAAGAAAATCGACGGCAGAACTATAAAAATAACACCCAACCCCGTTTTGCAGGCATTGGGCTTTCCGCTGAGTGTCCTCACCTTCCCTGCCATATATATGTGCGCGGACAAGGCAGGACCTATTGATAACGTAAAATTCAATTTTTACGAGGACGAATGCACAATGTACTGGACCGAGGGCGACGAAAGCAACATAGTCCACATAGGACTTGACGGAGAGGCAAGGCAAAGCAGAATCCGCCTTGGCAAGCTTAACTATACGCTGAGCTCAAGCGGTGCATGGCTTGACGAGCACAACTTTGAAATATGGCTCAGACCGCTTGAAGCAATAGGACAGCGCAGGCTGAAATTCACCTTCAAGGGTGATAACGTTACTGTAGCGCCTTCAAGCCAGCCTGCATTGCAATACCTTGCAAACGAGCTTGCACCCACGGTACAGTCAATGATACCCGGTCAGGCAGCGTATGCAATGTTCAGACTTATGCTTCTGAACTCATACAAAATTCTCGATGCAGACCAGAAGGCAAAACTGAACTGAAATTATTAAATATAACGGAGCGATTCTTATGACACCTGTTTCATTCGCTTTATGTTCAGCCCTTGTTCTGGTTGAAATTATATTCGTGCCGCTTTACCTGAAAAAAATGTGGCCTACCAAAAACTGGGGCTCGCTTGGCTGCAAAATGGTTTGTGCTACAGCTTATCTTGCCTTAGCCGCAGCTATTACGGCAAACGTAGGAGTCAGCAAGTATTCTTCTCTGATGCTCGGTGGCTTTGCATTTTCGTGGCTGGGTGATTTCACGCTTCATATTCCAAAGCCGAGCAAGGTTTATTTCTCAATAGGAACGGCGTTTTTCGCAGCGGCACACGTTTTCTTCTGCCTTGCATATATCGGCGCACAGAAAAGGTTTTTCCCCGGAATACCCGTATTCTATTGGTGGGAATTTGCGCTGACTGCTGCCTTGGTAGGTATATATTTTACAATATGCCTTATACGAAAAGTGCCCTTTGGCATACTGGCTGTGCCTATGGTGCCTTACGGCTTTTTCGTAACTATGATGACGCTAAAATCAACTTTGCTTGCGATTCGATTGCTCTGCTCGCAAGGGATTGAGGCTTTAATTCCTGCCGTACTGCTTTTGCTTGGCGGACTGATGTTCATTCAGTCGGACGGCTCACTTGCGCTTATTACCGTTGACACACGGTATAAAAAATTCAGATTAAAGGTATATAATATAATCACATATTTCGGTGCGCAGGTTTGCCTTGCGTTCACTCTGCTGTTTATTAAATAGGTTTATAAAAATTTCAAAATAAAAGAGGTCATTCAAAATGATGAAGTACGTAGGAATTGTTCTGCTTTGCCTTTTAGCTTTGCTTGTTGTGCTCGTTGCAATTGCCGCACTCAAGGCTGTTAAGCTCAAGGCAAAGCCCAACACCAATCCGCCCGCTATTAACCCCACCAAGGAAGAGGCTGACGATTACGCAGTCAAGCTTTCAAAGATGATTCAGGTACCCACAATCTCCCTTCGCGGCAACACCGACCTTTCACAGTTTTATAAGCTGCACGAGGTTATGAAGGAAAGCTTCCCCAACGTTTTTGCCAAGATGGAATGTACCGAGCTTGAGGGCAACCTCGTTCTCCGCCTGCCCGGTAAAGACCCGAAGAGAAACGGCCTGCTTCTTATGGGTCACCAGGACGTTGTTACGGCTGACGAGCCCACCTGGGAAAAGGACCCGTTTTCGGGCGAGATTTCGGGCGGCAACATCCACGGCAGAGGTGCTATGGACTGCAAATCCACTATTTTCTCCGAATTCCAAGCTCTTGAAGAGCTTATTAAGGAAGGCTTTGAGCCGCCCTGCGACGTTTACCTTGCAACAGCCGTTGACGAAGAGATTTCCGGCGGTGGCGCACCGATGATTATTGACTACCTTAAGTCAAAGGGTGTGCACCTTGACGTTGCCATGGACGAGGGCGGAGCCATTCTCAAGGGCCAGCTTCCGACAATGGACGGCTGGTGTGCCGCTATCGGTATACTCGAAAAGGGATATATCGACGTTAAAATCAAGGCAAAGGGCAAAGGTGGCCACTCCTCAACACCGCCGAAGAACACTCCCCTTGCAAGACTTTCAAAATTTGTTGCGGATATTGAAAAGGACCAGCCCTTCAAGGCTGAAATTTCAACACCCGTTTACGCTATGCTCGACCAGGCTGCTCCCTACCTTGGCTTCCCGCTGAGAATGGTACTCGGCAATATGTGGCTGTTCAAGGGTCTGCTTACAAAGGTGCTTCCTGTTGTTTCGCCGATGTGCAACGCTTTTGTAAAAACAACCTTTGCCTGCACAATGGCAGGTGGCTCACAGACGCCCAACGTTGTACCGACCGAGGCTTACGTTGTCTGTAACCTTCGTCCCTCACCCCACCAGAATGCCGAGGCTTCACTTGCTGTGCTTCAGAAATATGCAGACAAGTATGACCTTGAATTAGAGGTTATCCACGCAAGAAGCGCATCCAACTGCGTTGACTTCAACGGCGAGGAATTCAACTACCTTAAGAAGTGCCTTAACGAGTGCTACCCCGATGCAGGCGTTATCCCCTACCTTATGACAGGCGGTACAGACTGCCGTCATTACGAAGAAGTTGCAGATAACTGCCTGAGGTTCTGCCCCATTAAGATGAGCAACGAACAGCTTGCTGCTATGCACGCTGCCAACGAAAGCATCGGTGTAAAGGAAGTTGCCGACTGCGTTAAATTCTATAAATATTACATCAAGAATCATAAATAAAAACAGAACAAAAATAATGGTGCGGTCTACCTCTCTGCCTGAGAGATAGAC
>JAZOMP010000148.1:0-9396 GCA_045654045.1 Acutalibacteraceae bacterium | reverse complement strand
CATTCTGTTTGTCTGTGTGCATTCACCCTGCAACCAGGACAGAAATAAGTTAGCTGCTGCTTATCAACAAGAGGATTCTTAAGCTTGCTGATGGGATGCGGTTTAAACGCAAGCTTAGCATAAAAATCCGACGAGCAAACTTTAATATAATCCGTGAGTTCATCCCAATTAAAGACTTTTTTGAAGCATTCTGCACTCAGACGGCTATCATCAAGCGCACGGTGATGAGAATAATCATTATCGTCAATATCAAGTAATTCAGCGGCCTTTCCGAGACCCACCTGCTGACCCTTAGGTGTATCAAGCTTACGCTGAACGAAGCTCTGAAGGTCAACATAATCGGTAAGAAACGGAATAAACGCTATACCATTGAGATACTTATAATTTTCAATAAGCACTCTTATATCACCGTCACCCCAGGTGAGGACAACGGTAGGCTCAGCACCAATCCATTTTCTGAATGACGAAAAAACGTGTGTGAAAGGCTCACCGCCGAGAACATCATCATTCGTGATATGAGTAAGCTCTTTGACACTGCCTCTGAGACGCTTGCCGATAGTCGGCTTGACAAAACTAGAAAAAGTGGAAAGCTCGTTAAGATTTTCGTCAAGCTTAACGGCGCCGATTTCTATTATTTCGTTAATAAAGCCGTTGATTTTACGGCCGTAAACATTGTTCCATTCCAGATCAAAAACAACATATTGCATTTTTTGAAAACGTCACCACACTATTCCTTGCTGTATGTTTTAACTATCTGAGAAGCTCTCTCGCATATGGCACTGCGAAGTTCAGCGGGAGAAATAACTTTAATATCCGCACCGTACTGCAAAACCCACGACACGAAACCCTCACCGGTAATTGCTGTAATTTCCGCAGTAAATGAATCAGCGTTCTGGGATTTGAATTTAATGTTTTCACCGAATCGGTCAACAATTTCTTCCAGAATTCTGTTTGAGCACCGCAGAGAAACACGCTGCTCCTGACCGGAAAACATATTGAAAAGTTTACCGGCATAATCAGCTGAATCAAACCTGTCTTTGTACCCTGAAACAAGGCTGAAATGTCTTGCCGGAGTATCGAGCTGTTCAACACTCTTCATTCTGTCAAGACGGGTATGCATAAGATTGTTATAATTCGGGTTATTACACACGAGATAATAATGATCGTTAGACCATATAAGTGCGTATGGGTTTACGGTAAATTCACGCTCGGTAAGTTCAACTTCAAGCTCATTGGAAACCACAAGATGCGAATAAACAAAGCGCACCTGCTTTCGTTCAAGAATAGCCCTGTGAAGAGTATCTATCGTGTAATAAATCTCCTCATTTTTGCGTTTTCTTGACCTGTCAATATAAACTTGAGATTCAAGCCTTTCTGCCTGAGGCTGGCTTAAAAGAGAGTTGATTTTACCAACAAGAGCATCAGTTTTTTTGGCGGTTATGAATTTAGCTGCCTGAACAGCATCGCTCATAAGGCGAACCTCCGCCTCCTCAAATTCACGGGAAGCAAGGAAATAGCCTTTTTTAGGACTTCGGGTACAGACAATATCCATACCAGTTTCACGAAGAGCATCAATATCGCCATAAAGCGCTTTACGCTCAGCATCAATACCTTTTTCAGCAAGAAATTCACAGATTTCAACAGCTGAATAAATATGGTCTTCATCTGTATATTTCTTAAAGAATTCAGCTGTAGCCAACAAACGCTGCTTACCATTGCCCATGAGCGACACCTCCGTAAACATAAATTTTATTATATAATGGTGTTATAGTAAAGTCAATCATTTTCAGGAAGATTGAGGATAAGACCCAGAACGTTTTTTGCAGTATGCTGCAATTCACCTAAGGTAATACCGTCCGACTTACCGTATGTTTCAAGCAGAGTTCCGTCAGGCTTCTGTTTGGAAGTTCTGTCGCCACCCGGCATAAGCACATCAACACCGGCGCGTACACGGTATCCGTTATTGCGTATCGACGGAAACTCTGGACTCTTGCTTTTTCTCATCCACCAGTCGGTCATAACCATTCCTGTAAATCCCCACTCCTTCCGGAGAAGTGATTCACAAAGCTCGTAATTATAGTGTCCCCACACTCCGTTGATTTTGTTGTAGGATGTCATAATACACTTGGGGCTTGATTCTTTAACACAGATTTCAAAGCCCTTGAGATAAATCTCACGCAGCGCTCTTTCACTTACTCTTGAATCGTTATAGCAACGGTTAGTTTCCTGATTATTGCACGCAAAATGCTTAGGACAAGCACTGAGCCCGCTTGCTTGTACACCTCTTACAATTGCGGCGGCAAATTTTCCGCTGAGAAGCGGATCCTCGCTGAAATATTCAAAATTTCTGCCGCACAACGGATTTCTGTGAATGTTCATACCGGGTGCAAGCAAAACATCAGATCCCCTGTCAAGCATCTCTGCGCCGACAAGAGTATAAAGTTTTTCAACAAGCTCCTCGTTCCACGAAGAAGCCAAAAGAGTACCGATAGGAAGAAGAGAACAGCTTGATTTAAGCCTGATACCGGAAGGTCCGTCCGTTGTTGTAACCGGTCGGATACCTTTTTCTCTGAGCGAAGGAAGAACACCGCCAAGAACGCCTGCGTTGCCAAGTGCTCCCAACGGACTGTTCATTCTGTAGTCGCCGCGGCTGATTGCTTCAAGCTCATCAAGACTCAGCTGTGCAACAAAGCTGTCCAAAGTTATATTGCCGGATTTGACATCTGACAGTTTATAGCCTTTATCCCCTGTTTGTTTTACTGCAGCAGGCAAATTTGCTTTAATCAAAGACTTAATGTTTTTATCATTCAGCGACACGGGATGCTTTGATTTATCAAGGGTGTCAATTCTGTTGAAGCTTTCAACAGGCGCTGAACATTGAGTCAACTGTTCGACAAGTTTGGTTTCGCTCTCAAAGCTCGCATACTGACAGGCACAAGCCACATCGGTACCGACATAGACTTTGTAAATTCCCTTTTCTTGAACCCAGGCGTTTTTATATCCGGTTATGCCTGAATCATCATAAGAAGCATAAGCTTTATTGGAATACGAAAGAACCATTTCCTGCTCTTCACCGGGAGCAAGAAGCTTTGTTTTGGCAAAAGCAACAAGCTGTCTACCGGGTTTTATGAGCTTTGTTTTTTCAGCCCCGTAATAAACCTGAACAACCTCTTTACCCGAATATTTATCGGAAATATTTTTTACTTTTACAGTAATGTCGGTACCATCTTTTCCGATATTAACTGAATGGCATTCAACATCAAAATCAGCATATCCGAGTCCGAAACCGAAAGGATACAGAACTTTATCCCCGCCAAACGTGGAAAAGTAACGGTAACCGACAAAAACATCTTCCTCATAATTGTTGAATTTCTTGTTGCCGAAATTGTTACTGCTCGGATAATCGGAATAGGACCTTGTTATTGTATCTGTAAGTTTACCGCAAGGCGAAGCCTTACCGCAAAGCAGGTCTGCCAGAGCGTTGCCGCTTTCCATGCCGCCCTGCCAGGCAATAAGAATTGCACCGATTTTGTCGCCGAATTCATTCAGTTGTGAAAAATCCATAACACAGCCGATATTAAGCACAACTGCCACCTTTTTAAATTCATCTGTGACCTTGCGGAGCATATCAATTTCTTCATCAGTCAGGTAATAACTGCCCTTTTTAAGAGTATTTTCTCTGTCCTCACCGGATGACCTACCGATAAAAACAACCGCTGCGTCAGAATTTTCCGAAGCATTTTTAACAGTAGCCGAGTCAAGGCGCATTTCGGGCAAAAATCGCGGCCACATACCCCAAACAGAGTCAAAAACAGGATTCTTCTCGCACCAATTTGTGTAAATATCTGCAAGATCGGTATTGATTTTAATATCATTACAGTTTTGAATACCTTCAAGGTAGCTTACCTTATACGGCGCACTTACGTCGCCTCCCGAGCCGTAGCCTACAAAAAACGTATTGACCTGAATTCTACCGAAAAGTGAAACCTTTTCGTTTTTTTGAAAAGGCAGTACGCCGTTATTTTTCAGCATAACGGCACCCTCTGCCGCAGCTGCACGGACAAGCTCAGGCATACCATCGGTAACGGCACCTTCGGCAAAGCCTGAACCCTGCGCCTGAGCGAGCGAGTTGATTTTACGGGCAACAAAGCCCATCGCTTTTTGAATAATCTTCATAAAACAACACCTACATTACAATTATATAAAAGGCTGTCTTTTAATCTTCAACTATATTTTTAACTTTTTGCGGCACGGTAAGATTCTTGAAGCCGTAGAAATTCTTTGCATTTTCGCCAAGGAACAACTGCTTATTCAAGTCAGATATTTCATCTGATTTTTCAACAAAATCAAGACTCATTTTATATGTAATCGCGGTCATGGTTCTAGGATAATCACTTCCCCACATAAGCTTTTCAAAGCCAACCATATCGGCAGCCGTAATAATTGCTTTAACAGCAGAAGTATAAGGATAGAACTCATCATTAAAAAGCCAGGTAATGCCGCCGCTTTCAATAAAAACATTTTTCTTTTCCGCAAGTCTGATTTGTTCAAGCCAACCCTCACGCGTTACCATACCGAAATGACCGACAGCAATTTTAAGTTCTGGAAACATTGCGGCTATTCTTCGGATCATTTCCGTCTGCTCAGCACCGTCAGCTAGGTCGATTGAAATAAACTTACCGGATTCGTTTGCGGCTCTGAAAGGTTCAAGATGGTTAAGCAGATTTTTATCACACAATCTACCGGCACAGATTTTAACACCATCAAAATCATTTATATTGTCAAGCGGTTTTTCCTCATATAAAGCACAGATTTTAATTCTGTCGCTTTTACATGATAGCAGGTATTCATCCTGGTTGCCGTCGATATACTCCTGAGTAATTACCGCACCGCTGACACCTGCATAATCCATATTAGCAACAAATCTCTCAACGGTATTTTCTCCGTCAGTCATATAAGGCGGCATCATCTGTCGGATATCACCGCCAAAATTGCTCTTACCGCCGCCTATACTAAAAACAGGGTTTCCATTTACTATACCGTTTTGTTTTTTCCACAGATGTGCATGAGCATCAATAATCATAGCGTTACTCCGTCTTTAAAAATTGCAATTTCTCTGTTTCCGAGCGATTCATTTTTTGTCTGTTCACCGTTGCAAATGCTTTCAATTAACTTCAGTAGTTGATCAGATTTTTGTTTTTTATCCGAACCGAAGGCTGAAAAATCAATCCAATGTGGCTTATTGTTTGCTATAGTATCGTTCGAGGCAATTTTAATGGTTGGCACAGCACCGCCAAGTGGTGTTCCCCTACCGGTTGTAAACAATACGAGGTGGCAACCGCAAGCAGCTAAATTTGTAACGGAAACAATATCGTTACCCGGTCCGTTCAGCAAATTCAGACCCGGCTTGGTTACGGTATCACCGTAGTCCAGAACATCAACCACAGGAGCTGTACCGCCTTTCTGGACACATCCCAGGGATTTTTCCTCAAGTGTGGTTATTCCGCCCTCCTTGTTTCCGGGTGACGGGTTTTCAGAAACAGGTTGACCGTGATTTTTGAAATAAAGCTTGAAATCGTTAATAAGTTTTACGCTTTTATCAAAAACTTCCCTGTTAACACAGCGGTCAAACAATACGGTTTCTGCGCCGAACATTTCAGGCACTTCAGTAAGCACCGAAGTACCGCCCATAGCGCATATTTCATCGCTTACAAGTCCGACAACCGCATTTGCCGTAATTCCCGAAAAGCCGTCAGAGCCACCGCATTTGAGACCGATTTTAATCTTTGAAACAGGCACGGGTGTACGGATATCATCTGAAGCAATACGCTTTAATTCATTGATAATTCTAACACCCTCATCAATCTCATTTCCGCACGACTGAACCGACAAGAACTTAACTCTGTTCTCATCCCATTTGCCGAGAATTTTTTTCATCTCATCAATATTATTGTTTTCGCAGCCTAAACCGAGTACAAGCACACCGCCTGCATTAGGGTGGTTGATAAGACCTTTGAGAATAAGCTGAGTTATTCTCATATCATCGCCGAGTTGACTGCATCCGTATGGGTGCGAAAAGCTGATTGCGCCCGTTTTTTCACTTAAAGTCTTAGCTATACTGTTAACACAGCCGACGGTAGGTATAATCCAGATATCATTTCTGATACCGATATCACCGTTATCACGTAAATAAGCATTAATTGTAAAGGGTTCTTCAGGTGTCAGTGCTGTAAAGCACGGTGTATATTCATAGGAAAGAATATCGCCGAGTTTTGTTTTCATATTATGGGTGTGTACAAGATCACCCGAATATATATTTTGTGTTGCAATACCGATAGGAAAACCGTATTTGATTATAGCAGTACCCTTTTCAATGTCGGACAACGCAAGTTTATGTCCGTTTGAAAGGTCAACGCATACGTTATCTTTTTCGCTTATTCTGACAGTATCCATTTCATCGCTTCCTTTGCACCGAGTGTCGCAATTTTTTCGCAGTAAAAAACTACCTTTTGTGTCAGGTCGGAAATATCCCTCTGCCACAAGGCTGTATTGCTCAGTATATTTTCAATACTGTCGTTTTTCATTGCATTTACAGCCTGTTCATTATCTTCGGGTGCATCGTTTTTATAGAAATATATCAGATAAGCCAGCGCAAGTGTAAGACCCTTCGGATATTCACCGAATTTCTCGTTATATTCAAGAATAGTCGGTAAAACTCTGACTGAAAATTTGCTGACAGAATTAAGCGCAATTGAACGCCACTTATGCTGAATAAAAGGATTTTCAAAGCGGTCAAAAACGCTTTTGGCAAAGGCTCTGCTTTCTTTGGTATCGCCAATCGTCGGCAGAATTTCATTATTCATAATAAATTCAAGAAAGGCTAAAGCTGTTTTATCCACCATAGCTTCTCCAACAGTTTCAACCCCCAAAAGCAGTGCACCGGCAACAAGAGAAGTATGAGCACCGTTAAGTATTCTGACCTTTATTTTTTTGTATGGCTTTACATCGTCAGTCCATATAATATTGAAGCCTGCTTTTTTGAGAGGCAATTCATTTTCATAATCTCCTTCAATTACCCACAAGTGAAAAATTTCTGCAGTATCAAGATACTTGTCCTCCGAATGATTTTCGGCTGTTCCGTCATTGGGGTAGCCGGTTACAATACGGTCAACAAGTGTATTGGCAAATATATTATCATTATTTATCCAATACCTAAAACCATCTTCAAGAGCCCAATAATCGGCATATTTAAGAATACAGTTTTTCAGTTCGTTACCGTTATGATCAATCAGTTCACAAGGCAAAAAAACAAAGCCGTTCAGGCCGTTTTTATATCGTCTGTAAAGAAGCTGTGTAAGTTTTCCCGGGAAAGACTTACAGGGCTTGTCCGCAAAACAACACGAATCATCAAACTCTATACCGGCTTCGGTTGTGTTTGAAACGACAAAACGGAAATCAGGATTATCAGCAAGAGCAATATAATCATCAAAGTTTTTATACGGATCAACACAGCGTGAAATTGACTCAATAAGTGTATGCTCACATTTCACCTCTCCGTTATCAATGCCACGAAGATAAAGGTTATACTTGCAGTCTTGTTCAATCAGACCCGCAACCTTACCGCCTGCTCTTGGCTGAACAACAACAGCCTTACCCTCGTAAAGTCCGTTTTTATTCATATAATCGAGGAAATAATCGAAAAAGCCGCGAAGGAAATTACCTTCACCGAATTGAATTACAGTTTCTTTCATATCAATCACCGATTTTTATAAGAATCTTCGCAAGTGTGCCGTCATTATCGGAAAGAGCTTTGAAAGCGTCAAGAGCATCCGCCATATCGTAAACACCGCTTACCATTTTCATTACGTCTGCCTTACCTGAAGAAACTAGGTCAATATTGTTGATAAAATCCGCCTTAAGGGCATTTCGGCTGCCGTGAATATTAAGTTCCTTTTTGAGAATTATCGAATGAATGAAGTTCGTTTCTCTTTTACCGTTACCGATAAGAATAATATTCGACGCAAAAGCCGCACTGTCTATACATCCAAGGAAGGTTTCGGGCGCTCCGCAGGCTTCTATGCAGACGTCAAATCCGTTACCGTTGGTAAACTCTTTTGTAAATTCCTCAAGAGACTGTGTTTTCGTGTTAACAACTGAATCGGCCCCGTATTCGCAGGCAAGTGCAAGACGGTTATCAAGAATATCAGCAACCGCTATTTTCTTACATTTCTGTTTGGCTGCAAGCAAGGCAAAAAGACCTATAGGCCCAGCGCCTATAACAAGAACAGTATCGGTTTCCTTAATTCCTGCACGGGATACGGCGTGTTGTGAAATTGAAAAAGGTTCAATAAGAGCAAGCTCCTGTGCGGAAAGACCCATACCGGGATAAATTCTTTCAACAGGCATTGATATATATTCACAAAATGCACCGTCACGCTGCACGCCCATAGTCTGATTATCCGTACAGCAGTTTACGTAACCGCGCTGACAGGAGTAGCACTCACCGCAGTTGAAATACGGATTACAGGTTACGATATCGCCGGGTTTTAAACCTTTATCATTTTCAGGTATTGTTATAATTTCCGCAGAAAACTCGTGCCCGGGAATTCTGGGATACGTGGTAAAGGGTTGATTACCCGTAAAAGAGGCAACGTCAGCACCGCAGATACCGACGTATTTTACTTTTAAAAGTGCTTCGCTTTCTTTCACCTCAGGCATGGGAATATCTCTGATTTCAATTTCATTAGGATTGGATATAACAATAGCTTTCATTTCAGTTTTCCTCGCCAATATATTCTTTGTTCCAGATTACACCTGTTTTTAAAGGTGCACCCTTACAGTAAATTTTGTTTTCGTATGCAAAAAGAGGATTTACGATGAACTCATCTTTATCAATAAGCTCAACGACCTCATCGAACCGGCTGTCAACAAGAATTTCTATAGCCTTTTCCATATGTGACTGTCTGAAATTTATTGAAGCAAAAATCAAGTGGTTTTCAAAGCCAAACGGCATTGTGTCATATTGTACCTTCGGACCGAGTGAAAAGCTGTTATAGATGCCGTTGCAACCCAGTACCTTGTACTCAAACGCTATCCTGTGTTCAACGTTAGTGCCGCTTGTACCGATAAACATTGTTGCTCTTCCGCCAAGCATCTCAATTATATTTTGGGCAGTTTCTTCTTCGGTAAGATTTGCAGTACTAAGATAATCAGCACCTGCAATTTCCTTTGAGAAAACAACTTTTCTGCTTGTTTCCTCACTTCTGCCGACAAACAGAATTTTCGAATCAGGGTGATTCCGCCGTATCTGGTCAGCGATAAACAAGCCGGTCATGCCAAGCCCGAAAACAACCGTTCTTTCAAAAATTGAATTTTTGGCTATCAATCTTGCCTGGG
>JAZOMP010000147.1:0-21571 GCA_045654045.1 Acutalibacteraceae bacterium | reverse complement strand
GCTTTTGAAACTTCTCTGACGAAAAAATTGCTACACAATCTTTGCACTCCAAACATTAGCCGCGCACACAGAAAATATGACAGTACAAAAAGATGTAAATATATCGGAGGTAACAAATTATGTACAGAATAGGCGTAGATCTCGGCGGCACAAACATTGCAGTAGGTGTTGTTGACAAGAACTTCAACATCATCGGCCGAGGCAAAATGAAAACAAACGCACCCCGTCCCGCAAAGGCAATATTCGACGATATTGCTACAGCTATAAGAATGGCTGTTGCCGATGCGGAAATTACCCTTGATGAGGTTAAGTCCATCGGTATCGGTACACCCGGCTCTGTTAATAAGGCAGACGGTGTTATCGACTTTGCAAACAACCTTGCTTTTGATCACGTTCCTGCAAAGGAGCTTCTTTCCGAAAATCTCGGTATGGATAAGATTTATATTGACAACGACGCTAACTGTGCCGCTCTCGGTGAAGCACTTGCAGGTGCCGGTAAGGGTACGGACAGCTTTGTTGCAATCACACTTGGCACCGGTGTCGGCAGCGGTATCGTTATCGACGGCAAGCTTGTAGTCGGCTGTAACTACGCAGCAGGCGAAATGGGACATATGGTTATCTGTATGGACGGTGAGCAGTGTAACTGCGGCAGAAGAGGCTGCTGGGAGAGATATGCTTCCGCAACAGCTCTTATCTCACAGACCAAGGACGCTATGAAAAAGAACGTTGACAGCATAATGTGGGAGCTCGTTGACGATAATATAGCAAAGGTCAGCGGCAGAACAGCTTTTGATGCAATGCGCAAGGGCGATGCTGCAGGTAAGGCTGTTGTTGACAACTATATCCGCTATATTGCAGTAGGTCTTGTAAACGTTATCAATGCTTTACAGCCCGATATTATCTGTATCGGCGGCGGCATCAGCCACGAGAAGGACAATCTTCTCATTCCGCTTCGCAAGCACATCAACCGCGGCAGATACAGCCTCTATTCAGCAAAGCAGACAGAAATCTGCTGTGCAACACTCGGTAACGATGCAGGTATCATCGGTGCCGCAATGCTTGACAACTAATTCTTTTCAGGGATAGTCTTTCAATGAATAACATTCAGAACATAATTGAAGGTGCGGAAAAAATCGGTATAAACTACCGCCTTGATGCACCTATGTCCGAATACACAAGCTTCAGAACAGGCGGAAAGGCAGACGTTGTCTTTCTGCCGTCCTCTGAATTGCAACTTCGCAGTCTGCTGCGTATGTGCTCGGACGAAGAGGTGAAGCCCTTTGTTTTCGGCAACGGCTCAAATCTCCTTGTTTCGGATGACGGAATAAGGGGTGTTTCAATCCGCCTTGCCAACAATTTCGAGGAAATCCGCCTTCTTGACGAAACAACAATATACTGCTCGGCGGGCACAAAGCTTGCCACACTCTGCAAATTTGCTCTGGAGCATTCGCTCACAGGGCTTGAGTTTGCCTATGGCATACCCGGTACCGCAGGCGGTGCGGCATATATCAATGCAGGCGCTTACGGCGGCGAAATGAAGGACGTGCTTACCTGCTGTACACATCTCGATTTTGAGGGCAATCCCGGTCGCCTTACAAAGGAATATCTCACCTTCGGTTATAGAAGAAGTTCATATACCGACAAGTATTTCGTAATTACGGGAATTATCGTTTCGCTTCAGAAGGGTGACAAAGAAGAAATAAACGCTAAAATGCAGGAGCTTCTCGGCCGCCGTGTCGATAAGCAGCCGCTTGATTTACCGAGTGCAGGCAGCTTCTTCAAGCGTCCCGAGGGCCATTTTGCAGGCGCTCTTATTGAGCAGTGCGGTCTTAAAGGCTTTTCCGTCGGCGGTGCTCAGGTAAGCGAAAAGCATGCAGGCTTTGTTGTAAACAAGGGTGGTGCAACCACTGCCGATATTATGGAGCTTGGCAGAATAGTTGCTGAAAAGGTGCTCAACGAAACAGGTGTTGAGCTTGAAAGAGAAGTCAAATATGTCGGGTAACCTGTAAAAGGTTATCCTAATCGGTTAACGGAGTAATTAATTATGTCATTTACATCTGCGGTAAAAGATGAAATCTGTTCAACAGCCGATATGCAGACCTGCTGCACTCATGCGATGACCTACGGGCTGTTGCTGTGGGGCAGGTCTTTCATTTCAACCTCTATGATGCTTGTTACCGAGCACGAGGGTACGGCGAAAATGTATGCTTCGGCTGTTGAAAAAATAACGGGTAGGGCACCTGTGCTAAAGGGTTCGGAAAGCGGAAAGTTTTCCGTAAGCGTTACCAAAAAAGAGGACAGGCTCAAGGTGTTGGAGTATTTCGGTGTGTCGGAAAGAATGGTTGGTGTGCGTATCAACCGTTCCAACCTTGCTGATGAATGCTGCCTTGCTTCGTTTTTAAAGGGCGCTTTTCTTGCGTGTGCAACGGTAACCCATCCGCAAAAAAGCTATCAGCTTGACTTTATTCTGCCCTTCCTGCATCTGAGCGACGATATGCTCAAATTAATGCAGGAGCTTGATATCAACGCAAAAATGACTAAGCGCAAGGGCAGCTACGTAATATATTTCAAGAGCAGCGAAATGATAGAGGATATCCTTATGCTGCTCGGTGCGCAGTCATCTGCGCTGGAAATTATGCAGGTCAAAATTGAAAAGGACGTGCGCAACAAAATTAACCGTAAAATCAATTTTGAAACCGCAAACATTGACCGCTCGGTTGATGCGGCAATGGGTCAGATAGAGGCTATACGCAAGCTTCGTGCGAGCGGCAAGTTTGACGGTCTTTCAGAGGATTTGCGTGAGCTTGCAACCCTACGCGAGGAAAACCCCGAAAGCAGTCTGAAGGAGCTTGGTAATATGCTCTCTGTCAGCCTTTCACGCTCGGGTGTTTACCACAGGCTTAACAGAATAGTCAGTATAGCCAACAGCGAAGATTAAACTTTAAAGAAAGTGAGGTTATGATATGTCGGGCTTTACACATTTACATCTGCATACTGAATACAGTTTGCTTGACGGTGCCTGCCGTATCAGGCCTCTTATTGCTGCCGCAAAGGAATTGGGTCAGACAAGCCTCGCTATAACCGACCACGGCTCTCTTTTCGGTGCAATAGATTTCTATAAGGAAGCTAAAAAGCAGGGAATAAAGCCGATTATCGGATGTGAGTTCTACGTTGCGGCAAGAACACGCTTTGACAAGGTGCACGGTATAGATAGCGAGCGTTACCACCTTGTTCTGCTTGCCGAAAACGATACGGGCTACCGTAACCTTATCAAAATTGTTTCCGATGCGTGGACTCAGGGTTTTTACACAAAGCCACGTGTGGATAAAGAATTGCTTGAAAAATACCACGATGGCATAATTGCGCTTTCTGCCTGCCTTGCGGGTGAAATTCCGCAGGCGCTTCTCAAAAACGATTATGAGCAGGCTGTCAGGACGGCACAGTGGTACAAGGAAACCTTCGGCGAAAACAACTTTTTTATCGAAATTCAGAACCACGGTATCGAAGAAGAACTGCGTGTTCTGCCACAGCTTGTCCGCCTTGCAAGGGAGCAGGGGATAGGTCTTGTTGCTACAAACGATACTCACTATATACGCAAGCAGGATTCGAAAATTCAGCAGATTCTTATCTGCATACAGACCAACCATATTCTCGGCGAAAATACGGGAATCGAATTTGAGGCGGATGAGTTCTACCTAAAGAGTGAAGGCGAAATGCGTTCGCTGTTTGCAGACTTCCCCGAGGCTGTGGAAAATACCGCAAAAATTGCCGGAAGATGTAATGTTGAAATTGAATTCGGAAACACCAAACTGCCCAATTTCGACACCCCCAACGGCGAAGACCACTTTGAGTATTTTGCCGCTCTCTGCCGAGAGGGTTTTAAAAAGCGTTACGGCGAAAATGCTCCCGAAGAATATAAGGAACGGCTTGAATACGAGCTTCAGGTCGTCAACAAAATGGGCTATACGGACTATTACCTTATAGTCAATGATTTTGTTCAGTACGCCAAGAATAACGGCATACCCGTCGGCCCCGGCAGAGGCTCGGGTGCAGGCAGTATAGCCGCCTACTGTATAGGAATTACGGGTATAGACCCGATGAAGTATAACCTGCTTTTCGAGCGTTTTCTCAACCCCGAAAGAGTAAGTATGCCCGACTTTGATATTGACTTCTGCTACGAAAGGCGGCAGGAGGTCATTGACTACGTTATTTCAAAATACGGCTCCGACCACGTTTCGCAGATTGTAACCTTCGGTACTCTTGCCGCAAAGGCTGCCGTGCGTGACGTCGGCAGGGTAATGGGCTTGCCCTACGCTACGGTCGATTCCGTTGCAAAGCTTATACCGTTTGAGCTGAATATCACTCTCGACAAAGCTCTTGCAAAATCCTCCGATTTGCGTAAGCGCTACGATTCGGATGAAACCGTAAAAGAGCTTATCGACAACGCAATGCAGATTGAGGGTATGCCGCGACACGCCTCAAAGCACGCCGCAGGCGTTGTTATTACCCGTGATCCTGTCAAGGAATACGTACCCCTTGCGCTGAGTGACGATTTAGCTGTCACCCAGTATACTATGGTTTCCCTTGAAGAGCTGGGTTTGCTTAAAATGGATTTTCTCGGGCTTAAAACACTTACCGTTATTTCAGATGCCGAAAAAGCAGTTAAGAAAATTGAGTCCGGTTTCGATATTGAAAAAATACCGCTTGACGATAAAGACACATATAAAATGTTTTCCTCGGGTCAGACTCTCGGAGTTTTTCAGTTTGAATCCGCCGGTATGCGAAGCGTTCTTACCAGAATCAAGCCGAAGGTGCTTGAGGACCTTATAGCGGTTGTTTCGCTTTACCGCCCGGGTCCTATGGACTCGATTGATACCTATATTGAAAACCGTAGAAATCCCGAAAAGACAAGCTATAAAGCGGACAAGCTCAGAAGCATAATGGAGGTCACTCACGGCTGTCTTATATACCAGGAGCAGGTAATGCAGGTTTTCCGTGAGCTTGCAGGCTACTCCTACGGCAGGGCGGATGTTGTGCGCCGTGCCATGTCAAAGAAAAAACACGACGTAATGGAAATGGAGCGCAAAACCTTTATCGAAGGTGCTGTCAGCAGGGGAGTTGAGCCTGCCGCCGCAAATTCTATTTTTGAGGATATGTCCTCGTTTGCTTCTTACGCATTCAATAAATCCCACGCCGCTGCTTATTCATTGGTGGCTTACCGCACGGCATATCTCAAGTGCCACTATCCGCAGCAGTTTATGGCGGCACTTTTAACAAGCGTACTTGACCAGACTGCCAAGGTCTGCGGCTATATAAACGAATGTGAGCGTTTGGGGATAAAGGTTATGTCTCCCGACGTCAATTCTAGTTACGGCGGTTTCGTCGCCGAAAACGGCAGAATTCTTTTCGGTCTGCTTGCCGTCAAAAACCTCGGCAGAAATCTCATTAGGGCTATAGTTGAGGAAAGGGAGAAGGACGGAAAATTTACTTCGTACTATTCCTTCTGCAAGCGTGTTTACGGCAACAATTTCAACCGCCGTGCCGCAGAAAGCCTTGTTTATTCCGGTGCTCTTGACGGTTTGGGACTCAACCGCCGTCAGATGCTGCAGATGCTGCCAAACGTTATGTCACAGCTCGAAGCGGACAAGGCTTACAGTATGAGCGGTCAGATTAATATATTCAGCCTTATAGGTGAGGAAAAAAGCGCAGAGCCCGAAATTCCGCAGGTGAGCGAATTGCCGCAGGACGAAAAGCTTATGCGTGAAAAAGAGGTTGTCGGCTTTTACGTCAGCGGTCACCCGATGGCGGGCTTTGCTCCGCTTGCCGAAAAGCTCGGCTGTGCAAAAATTTTTGATTTGACGGAGGGCGAAGGCTATTCCGACAATGAAAACGTAAAAGTGCTGGGTATTATAACATCAATAAAGAAAAAAATTACAAGAAGCAACGCGGAAATGGCGTTTGTCACGCTCGAGGATATGAGCGGAAATATTGAAGCGCTTCTCTTTCCGAAAACCGTTTCATCAACAATGGATATTCTCAGAACGGGTAACGTTGTACTGCTTGAAGGCAGACTCAGCCTTCGTGAGGACAAAGAGCCGAGCCTCGTTTGCGAAAAGCTTTCGCCGTGCCCGCAGGACATGCCCGAAGCAGTACCGGAGAAAAAGAAAAAGCACGGACTGTTTCTGCGTGTGGATAGCGAAAACGGCGAGCAAAAACGCCGTGCGCTCAATCTTCTTGAAATCTTCGAAGGAACAACACCTGCACGCTTCTATTATAATGATATTAAAAAGTATGATTCACACGTAATCGGTATTGACGTGAACGATCCGCTTCTTGATGAACTCAGCCGCATTTTAGGGGCAGAAAATGTCGTTTTGCAATGAATTGCGGTGAATATTGGCTAAAAAACTTGACATATTTTTTAAACTGTGTATTATATTAAGGAATGATTTTAAAGATAACCATTTTTAGGAGAGATTAGTTATGAAAAAAATCGGTGTTCTCACAAGCGGCGGCGACGCACCGGGTATGAACGCTGCGGTTCGTGCAGTTGTCCGTACAGCCCTTTACAACAATATGGAGGTTGTAGGTATCCGTTATGGCTACAAGGGCCTTCTTGAAGAAGATTTTATTGAAATGAATATGCGTAACGTCTGCGATATTATCCACCGCGGTGGTACTAAGATTTATACTGCACGCTGCCCCGAGTTCAAGTACGAGGAATCTGTACGCAAGGCAGTTGAAATTGCGAAGAATAACGGCATTGAGGGCCTTGTTGTCATCGGCGGCGACGGTTCCTTCCGCGGTGCAAGAGACCTTTCCAACTTCGGTCTTCCCTGTGTTGCCGTTCCCGGTACTATCGATAACGATATCGTCTGCACAGACTACACAATCGGCTTTGACACCTGCCTTAACACAGTTCAGCAGCTTGTTGACCGCCTTCGTGATACTATCGAAAGCCACAGCCGCTGCTCTGTTGTAGAGGTTATGGGTGCCCGTGCAGGCTACCTTACACTCAACGCAGGTATCGCTGTCGGTGCTACAGCTATCGTTATTCCCGAAATCCCCTACGATATCGAGAAGGACGTTATCAGCAAGATTAAGCGCACAAAGGAAACAGGCAAGAACCACTTCATCGTTATGGTTGCAGAGGGTGTCCGCTTCCGTGACGGCGTAACAGTTGAGCAGATGGCAAAGGAAATCGAGGAAAAGACAGGCATCGAAGCCCGTGCAACAGTCCTCGGTCATATCCAGCGCGGCGGTACTCCCACAGTACGTGACCGTGTTATCGCAAGCCAGATGGGTAACAAGGCTGTTCACCTTCTTCACGAGGGTAAGAGCAACCGCGTTGTCGTAATGCATGGCGAAACAATTACAGACCACGATATCAACGAAGCACTCAATATGAAGAAGACCATTGATAAGGACCTCTACAACTGTGCTATGGAGATTTCTCTGTAAGTTATACATCAATAAAATATCAAGGCTCTGTACTTTTCGGGTACAGAGCCTTTTTAGTGTTTGTGCTTATTCTTGCAACTCGTAAACTGCCCATACTGTGGGAATCTGGAGGGGATAGGTTTCCTGAACTGTGCCGTCGTAGATAAAGCGTACCTTGTCGCCCTTTTTCATTTCGGGCAGTTCAATGTGCGACAGTACACTTTTAAGGCTTACGTAAGCCTGTGTGCCTTCTTTGATTCCTGTATTATTGCCATACGCTTCAACAAGCAGACTGCTGCCGTTGGTTTCTATGATTACAGCATCAAAATGCGGCTCGTCATCATAACCTACGGGTGCGGTAACGCCGTTGATGTCGTTTGCTGTAGTTGCTTCGGTGTAGTCCTTCATACCTTCGCTGATGAATTTAACCGCCGCAGAATATTCCGTTGTGCTTATATCTGCGTAAGTGATAATCAAATCCTTGTTGCCGTCAGTTGTGTTACGCTTGATTATCGTGTAATCATCATACCGGTAAAACATTGTGCCGCCGTCCTTGAGCATATCGCGCTTTATAATACCGCAGTTAGCATCGTTATTGGCTTTTTCAATCAGCCTGTCAACGCTCATTTCACCCGAATTAAGTGCATCGCCGATATAAATGCTCTTACTGCCGAGCGTTACGTAAGCCTTGTCAAGGCAGTAAAGGTATGCGTGAAAGCCGTTCTTTTTGTAAAAGGCTTCATCTGTCATCCAGGTAACACCGCTTGATTTGCTTCTTTTAACAGTCAACTCATAATCAAATTTTTCTTCAAGCATAACCGTTGTATAAGGGTCGCTTTGCATAACTGTTGTGTCTTCATTGGTCAAGCCGAAATACTCCATAGCTTGTTGTATGTTTTCAGCTCGTAGGTCAGCCGAATATTTGAACTCGGAAAAATTTGCCATTACAGCTGGCGGGAATTTGGCTTGCAAATCCTTGATATATGCACTTCCCATACCCGGCTCCCAATAATCGTAAAGCGCATAGCTGTCCTCACCGTCAACGACAAATGAAAGTGCAAGCGGTGTCATATTACCGCCCATATCTACAAGCTTTCCGTCCTCAACGCTGTATTCGTTGTAGCTTGATACAAGGTAAACAGTAATTGCAATGCCGTTATCGTCCGGTTGGCTCGTGGTTTCGGTTGCAAGCACTTTGTGTGCCTCGCACGAAACCATACCGTCAAGGTAGTAGCCCTGGTTGCGGTTGATAATCTGTACGGTTATGTTTCTGTCAAGCTCGGCTGAAATATTTGGCGAATAGTCAATTTTCCTTGTATCGGTGGGGTTTGTAAGGAAGCAGACCGCCGCAACAATGCAGACAACAACCGCAATTATAATAACCCAGAAAGCAGGCTTTTTGTAATTCATTACTCCTTTAATCCTTTCCTTTACGCCTGTTTCGCCAAAGGCAAGGGGGCAGGCGGCAATGGATTTTCGGCTGATGCTTGCGTTAAGTAATGCCAGAGAGTAATTCTTGCGCTGTTCATCCGTCAGCTCTTTTACAACCCTTTCGTCACAGGCAGCCTCAATATCCCTGCAAAGCAGAATATAGGCTACCCACAGCAGGGGATTGAACCAGTAAACGCTCAGCAGCACAAATCCAAGCGGCTTTATAAGGTGGTCAAGGCGTTTGATGTGCGCTTTTTCGTGCGCAATCACAAGCGGCAGGTCGCTTTCGCTTGTTTTATACGGAATATAAATTTTCGGTCTTATAATTCCGAGCACAAACGGTGACTGTACAAACTCGCTCTGATATATGTTTCCTTCCTTTTTTGTTGCGGTTTTAAGGTTCCTTTTAAGCCTTGCCCAGCTCGCAAGGGCGTAAAGCAGCATAATTGAGAGCCCAATCAGCCACACGCAGGCAAGAATTATTGTCACGTCAACCGTTCTTTCTGCCATCGGTACAAAATCGGCATACTGTGTGTTTACCGCATTGTCAAGCGGCTCAATACCCGAGTTGATTTTGAATTCGTTCAGGTAGGGCAGGTTGGGCTCAAAGGTCTCGGCACTGGGAATAAGGCTGAACACACTTTCGATTGAAAACGGAAAAATAAGCCTTAGCGCAACTATGCCCCAGAGCACGCAGTTAAGCCATTTCGGAGCTTTTCTGAACAAGAGCCTGAGCAGAAATACCGCAAGCACAATCCAGCCGGCGGTAATGCTGATATTCACAATTTCAAGAAACGGCACGGTAATAAAGGTTAAAAATTTCTGAATTAAATAAATGATTTCTTCCATTTTAACCCCTCCTTACTTTTCGATAATTCTGCGAATCTGCTCAATTTCATCGTCGCTGAGCGACTTGCTTTTTGCAAAGGCGGCAATGAAGGCGGGTACGGAGTTTTCAAATTTTTTCTCCATCAGCTCTTCAATTTCCGCCTGCTGTACCTCCTCCTTTGAAACAAGTGAGGTTACAACCGTGTTTTCGTTTTTGAGTATCCCTCTGTCGGAAAGGCGCTTTATTACCGTGTAGGTAGTCGTTTTTGACCAGCCGAGCTGCTCCTTGCAAAGCTCGCTCAAGCGGCGGGATGAAACCGGCTCGTTTTCCCACAGAATGAGGCAGAAGCGGTATTCACTTTCAAATACCTTGGGTGCAGACATATTTTTCACTTCCTTTTCGTTGTTCTAATGCATTAGTACAACACCATTCTAACGCATTAGAACGAGTTTGTCAAGAGAAAACTGTAATTTACAATTAATTTAAATTTTCCGTCTTGCCTTTTATACTTATATATAGTAAAATAAACACATCTTATTATGGTGGTATATTATGTTCAGCGATAAATTTATTCAGTTACGTAAACAGGCTATAGAAAAACAGTTCGGCAAAATGAACGATATGCAGCGTAAGGCTATTTTCCGCACGCAGGGTCCTTTGCTTGTGCTTGCGGGTGCAGGCAGCGGCAAAACAACCGTTCTTGTCAACCGTATTGCGAACATTATGCAGTTCGGTAAGGCATATTATTCGGAAGAAACATGCCGCCCCGTTGAGCAGAGGGATATTGACGCAATGGAGGCGTACCTCGACGGCGACGAATTTACGTATATGTATATTGAAGACCTTCTGCAGGTAGATGCACCTCGCCCGTGGGAAATCCTTGCAATCACCTTTACCAATAAGGCGGCAACCGAACTTAAGGAAAGGCTCGAAAAAATGCTCGGTCCCGACGGCAGCGAAATCTGGGCAAGTACCTTCCATGCCGCCTGCGCAAGGATTTTAAGGCGCTACGGTGAAAGGCTCGGCTTTTCAAACCACTTCACAATCTACGATACCGACGATTCACGCCGCGCAATGAAAGAGTGTCAGCGTGCTCTGGGTATTGAGGACAGGGTTATCAACCACAAGGCGGCACTTTCTGAAATCAGCCGCGCAAAGGACAGCCTTATTACTCCCGAGGAGTTTAAGCAGCAGGCAGGCAGCGATTTCAGACTCAAGAAAATTGCTGACCTTTACGAAATGTATCAGGCTAACCTGAAAAAAGCCGATGCAATGGACTTTGACGATATTATCGTAAATACTGTTTATCTTTTACAACAGGACAAGGAAGTGCTTGATTACTACCAGAACAGGTTCAAGTACATAATGGTTGACGAGTATCAGGACACCAACCACGCACAGTATCAGCTTGTCAGTCTTCTTGCCGCAAAGCACAGAAACCTCTGTGTTGTCGGTGATGATGACCAGAGTATTTACAAATTCCGTGGCGCTACGATTGAAAATATTCTCTCGTTTGAACAGCAGTTCAATGCCGAGGTTATCCGCCTTGAACAGAATTACCGTTCAACCCAGACTATTCTTGATGCCGCCAATGCGGTTATTGCCAATAACTCGCAGCGTAAAGGTAAAAACCTCTGGACTGACAACGGCGAAGGCGGAAAAATCATACTCAACACCTCCTACGATGAGCAGTCCGAGGCAAGGTTTATTGCCGATACCGTGCTTGACGGTGTGGCAGGCGGTCAGCGCTTTAACGATTTTGCCGTGCTCTTCCGTGCAAATGCACAGTCCAACGCCGTTGAAAACGCTTTCGTGCGAATGGGTATTCCTTACTCAACTTTCGGCGGTCACAAGTTCTACGACCGTAAGGAAATCCGCGATGCCATTGCTTACCTTACCGTTATTAACAACACTTCCGACGATATAAGACTTCGCAGAATTATCAACGAGCCCAAGAGGGGAATAGGCGACACAACCGTTTCGCATGCGGCGGATATCGCAAATTCACTCGGTGTAAGTATCTTTGAGGTTATTTCGCAGGCGCAGGATTATCCGCAACTAAGCCGTGCCTCTTCAAAGCTCGTTGCCTTTGCCGATATGATAAATGATTTCAGAGCCAGGGCAGAGGAGCTTTCGCTCAAGGAGTTGTTTGACTACGCTATGAAGGAAAGCGGCTACATTGATTCGCTTATGCTAGATGCCGAAACCGCAACCGACAGGCTTGCCAACTTGAACGAGCTTTCAAACAACCTTCAGCGTTATATCGAGGAAAACGATGAGCCAAGCCTCACAGATTTCCTCGAGGAGGTTGCACTCATGACAGACCTCGACTCAATGAACGAAGAGGCGGACAGAGCGGTTATGATGACCTTGCACTCCGCAAAGGGTCTGGAATTCAACAACGTATTTATTGTCGGTATGGAGGAAGGTGTTTTCCCCGGTATGCAGGCGGTGTATAACCCTGCTGAAATTGAGGAAGAGCGCAGACTTGCCTACGTAGGTATTACAAGAGCCAAGAAACAGCTTTACCTCACAAAGACCAAAACGAGAATGCTCTACGGCTCAACTACTCACAACCGTACCTCACGCTTTGCTGATGAAATTCCGATGGAGCTTATTAAAGAAACCGGTGTTGCCAATCAAACCTCACCCTTTATGTCGGCAACGGCGGGCTACGGCGGCGGATTTTCGGGCGGTGCAAGAAAACCTGTAAGCACACCTAAGCCTAAGGCGACACCGCTTACAACTCCGAAAAAGCCCGACGCTCCGGTTGAAAGCTTCAATACGGGTGACAGCGTTTCCCACGCTACCTTCGGCACTGGTGTCGTGCTTTCTGCCAAGCCCATGGGTAACGATGTACTGCTTGAAATCGCTTTTGATAAGGCAGGTACAAAGAAGCTGATGGCAAAATTTGCCAAGTTAAAGAAAAACTAAAAATCAAAACTGATTTAAAGGAGATATATACTATGATCAAATCCATTCCCAATGGTGTTTACCCGACTATGATTACCCCTTACACCGCAGACAACAAGATTGACTATAACGCTGTTGAACAGCTCATCGACTGGTACGTCAAAAAGGGCGTTGATGGTATTTTTGCCATCTGCCAGTCCAGCGAAATTTTCTTCCTTTCCTTCGAGGAAAGGCTGGAGCTTCTCAAGTTTATCGTAGAGCATACCCCCAAGAACATTTCTATTGTTGCTTCCGGTCACACCGCAGACGATATCGGCACACAGATTGAAGAGGCGAAGGCTTTTGTCGACGTCGGAATAGACGGTTACGTTTTTATCTCAAACCGCCTTGCAAAGCAGGACGAGGACGACAGCGTTTTCCTTCGTAACGTCGATATCTTTATGGATGAAATCAAGGATATAGCTTTCGGTATCTACGAGTGTCCCTACCCCTACAAGCGCCTTATGACTCCCGAAACCCTCGGCGAGCTTGCACGTACGGGCAGATTCACTTTCCTCAAGGATACCTGCTGTAACCCTGCTATGATTAAGGCAAAGCTCGACGCAGTAAAGGGTACAGGTCTTAAGATTTATAACGCTAACTCTGCAACTCTTCTTGAAACCCTTCGTATGGGCTGTGCCGGCTTCTCCGGTGTTATGGCAAACTTCCACCCCGAGCTTTACGCATGGCTTTGCAAGAATTTTGAAAAGGAGCCTGAAAAGGCAGAAATGGTTCAGGATGTTGTCGGCTTCTTCTCCGTTGCGGAGTGTCAGGTTTACCCCATCAACGCAAAATATTACCTCGGTCTTGAGGGTATTGATATGGGCTATACCTCCCGCGCACGCAAGATGGACGACTTCTTTATTGGTCGTAAATATGAAATCGAGCAGATGCACAGAGTTACACAGCGTGTCAAAGCACAGCTCGGTATAGAATAATTAGGCTTTTAATAATAAAAGGAAATACAGTAAGAAAGGCGGCTTTCCTGTGAAAAAAACTTTTAAGGCAATAATCTCTGTTTTTATGTCATTTGTCCTTGTTTTCACGGTAGCGTCCACAGCATTTGCAACCGAAGCGCAGGGCTGTGATTGCGGTAAGGCTCCCGTTGTTTTTGTTGAGGGTATAGGTACAACCCTTTACATCTTTGAAGACAGCGGCGAAAGAAAAACGGTTTTCCCGATGTCTACGGACGTGATCTTTACCTCGCTTGCCAAATTTGTTCCTGCCGCAGTTTTCGCTTCGTTGTTCGGTGGTTGGTCAGGCTTCAGCAAATCCCTTTCGGTTTTTGTTTGTGAGCTTTTTGCAGAAGTTGACTGCGATGAAAACGGCGATTCGGTTCTGCCCGTTGTTGCACATCCGCCCGTTGATGCCGAGGTGGCGGAGCATCTTTACGGCGAGAATATTTATTCCTTCCGTTACGATTGGCGTCTTGATCCTTACGTAATTGCCGCACAGCTTGACGAATACATAGATGCAATTATTGCCGCAACGGGTCACGATAAGGTTGTGCTCAGCGCATACAGCGAAGGCGGAGAGGTTACACTCGCTTACCTTGATGCATACGGCTCGGACAAGCTTGAAAAGTACGTTGCACAGTGTTCGGCTTTTCAGGGGCTCACGCTTATCGGTGAGGTTTTCACCAATAACGTCGGTGTAGACAGTAAGGTTCTTGCCGATTTCCTCGTTTCCGTGGTCAGTTCTACTGGCGTGGATGACGGTGTTGTAACCCTGCTTGACGTTCTGCGTTATACGGGCATATATTCACTTCTTGCAATGTTACTGGATTCCGTGCTTGAAAACTGCTTTGACGATGTTTACGCAACCCTTGCACGTGACGTATTTGCCTGTATGCCGGGCATTTTCGGCTTCGTGCCTGCAGAGTATTTTGACAAAGCGGTCGATATGCTTTTCGGCCACGATAAGGCAAAATACGCTACCCTTATAGAGCGTATAACAAGGTACCACAACGCACAGGTGAATGCGAAAAGCATCATTGAAAAGGCAATAGATAACGGTGTTGCCGTAGCGTTTGTTTCCAACTACGGCGTCGGATCAATGCCTTTGCTTGGCGATAAAATCTATCAGTCGGATATGCTTATTGATTCTGCTAACACCGCCGGCGGGGCAACCTTCGCAGAATTTGGTAAAACTTTAGGCAATGATTATAAGCAGGCTGTAAACGACGGTCACAGTCACCTGTCACCCGATGGTATGGTGGACGCTTCAACCTGTATGTTCCCCGAATATACCTGGTTTGTTTCAGGCTTTACACATTGGAATGCCTGCGATGAATTTATTAACTGGCTCTATTGGTGTGAGGGACAGCCCACGGTATGGGACAACCCCGATTATCCGCAGTTCCTTGAAGGGAATCCTGCTGAGCTTACCGTAGCTCCGCAGAAGTAAAATTTATCTGATTAAATAATTAACAAAAAACGGATTGCACAGTCTTATAAACTGTGCAAGCCGTTTTTTTGTGTTTTATCAGTAGTTGTTATTCGCCTTGATTCTTTCAAGCAAACTGTCTTCGTATATATCTGTGTAAAGGAAATCCATGATTCTTACGCCTTCTTTTCCGGCTGTACCATCCTCATTTTTCGGATATTCAAGCACTAAATCCAGAGCATAAAATTTAATATCGGCTTCGTCGAAAATCCTTTTTATATCAAGCGCTATCTCTGCGAGCCTTTCGTACGAAACGGATTCGTTGTCGAGGTAAATTGTAAGGCTGCCTGCTTTTGCGCCGAACTCATTTACATCGTATACGGCATCTACAGTCAGTTCGTTCATATTAATTGCGTAATACGGTACGTTGGGGTCGCCGACAAATTCCGGCGGAACAAACTCAATATCTCCGAAGCCTATGTTTTCGTTATAGGGGAACGATGGGCTTTCCAGCAAGGCGACAACCTTTTCGCTGTATTCGCTGTTTATTCTGTTTGCCGTATTCCATTTGGAAAGAACGTCGTTCTCATAGTAATCCGTCCCCAGCCTTCCAAGCATATCAACCGAAAGCGAAAAATGGCTGTCGATACTGCTCGGGGAAATTATATTAACGTGATAACAGCTGTCTTTAAAATCGTAAAAAACTCTCTCGATTTCAAAATCCGTGTCTGCATATTTTTCAGCGAGGTGCTTTTCTGCCGTATCGGAGGCAAGCTTTTTTGATATGGGGTTACCTAAAAAAGCGTTTGCAAAAAAGGCGATAACGGCAACAAGAGATATTGAAACGATAACAGCAACTGTTTTCAGGATTTTTTTCTTCATGGTTTTTCTCCTTTCATTTGAGAATGCTTTGCAAATTAATTATAACACATATTTTGCCAAAAAAGAAGTTACAAAAAATAATAAATAAATTCTCTGCGCTAATCAAATCCGACTTATTTTTTGGCCTTACGGGTATAGAATAAAATTACTAAAGGGCGGTGAGAGGAATAAAGCAGGTAATATACGTTGACGTGCTGGTTTGTCTTAATACAATAATCAGCTTTTTTATGCTCAGCGCGGTACGGCTGATTTGCCGCGAAAACACAAAACGGTGGCGTGTTCTGCCGGGCAGCTTTATGGGCGGTGCTTATTCGCTGTGTATCTTTTTGCCTGAACTTCCTACAGCCGTAAGCATTGTTCTAAGGGCAGTTTTTCTGCTTGCGGTGACATTGTGCGTTTTCGGCTTCAAAAACAAAAAACGCTTTTTCAGACTTTTTGCCTGCCTTTGTGCCGTCAGCTTTCTGTTTGCCGGTGCGGTGCTCGGGATATGGCTTGTTTTCAAGCCGCAAGGATTGGTCATACGGAATTCAGGGCTGTACCTTGATATAGGCTTTCTTCCGCTTGTGCTGTTTTCGGCGGCAATATATCTCATAGTTAGCGTGTTTATGCGTTTCTTTTCACGCTCTGTACGGGATAACTGTGCCTGCACGGTTTCACTGTATTGTAACGGTAAAGTATTAAGCCTTAAGGGAATAATCGACACGGGCAATACGCTCACCGACAGCTTTACGGGCAGGAGTGTCAGCATTGTTGACCGTGCAACAGCCTTTTTACTGTTTGACGAAAAAACTGCGGACTGTATTTTTACGGGCAATCTTCCGGTGGGTATGCACCTAACCGTTTCAAGCACCGTAGGCGGTGAAGGCTTGCTGCCTGTTTTTACTGCGGAGAAAATGGAAATAAATACCGACTCGGGCTTTGCCGAAATACAAAACCCTGCTATCGCCGTGAGCAAAACCGAAAGCTTCGGAAACAGTGTTTCCGTGCTTGTAAATGCGGATATGTTTCAGCTTATAAAAGAAAAAGCGGGAGGTGAACTCAATGCTGAAAAAGCTGTTACGGAAAATAAAAACGCTGTTCTTAAAAAAGAAAAACGAAGTATATTACATAAACGGGCCGCAGACTCTGCCTGCACCGCTGACACAGGCAAAGGAAAACGAAATAATGCAAAGAATAGAGCAGGGTGACGACTCTGCCCGTGAGCTGCTGATTGTTCATAACCTGCGGCTTGTCGTGTATATTGCAAGGAAGTTTGAAAATTCGGGTGTCGGAATTGAGGACCTTATTTCAATCGGCACTATAGGACTTATTAAAGCGGTCAATACCTTCAGCCCGTCAAGGAATATCAAGCTTGCGACCTATGCATCACGCTGTGTGGAAAACGAAATTCTTATGCACCTGCGAAAAATCTCAAATCTTAAAACCGAGGTTTCAATTGATGAGCCGCTTAACGTTGATTGGGACGGAAACGAGCTTCTTCTATCCGATGTGTTGGGAAGTGACGTTGACCTTATCAATGCCGACCTTGAACACGAGGATGAAGCAAGGATGTTAAGAAAAATCGTGAATTCACTCGGTGCCAGGGAAAGAATGATTATGTGTATGCGTTTCGGTATGGGTGGTGAAACGGAGCGCACACAAAAAGAGGTTGCTGACCTGCTCGGAATATCGCAGAGCTATATTTCAAGGCTTGAAAAAAGAATTATAGAACGAATAAAAAATGAAATGGAAACCGTATTGAAAAACTAAAATAAATAATGTATTATATGGACAGATATATTCTGTCCATTTTTGCTTTGGTGGTGAAAAAATGAAAACTGCGGCGGTTGTTGCCGAATATAACCCCTTTCATTCGGGGCATAAATATCAGCTCGAAAAAACACGTGCCGCAGGTGCAACGCACATTGTTGCGGTTATGAGCGGCAATTTTGTCCAGCGCGGAGAAGCTGCAATTTACGATAAATACCTGCGTGCTTCGGCTGCGGTAAAGAGCGGTGCCGACCTTGTCGTCGAACTTCCCTTGCCGTGGGCAACGGGTACGGCGCAGACCTTTGCAAGAGGTTCCGTGGGCCTGGCAAATGCCCTCGGTAACGTTGATATGCTGTCGTTCGGCTGTGAGAATTCGGATTTGCCTGCTTTGGAAAAGCTTGCCGAAATACTTTATTCCGAAGAATACGAGAATATCATTTCTTCTCTTCTTTCCCGGAATAAAACCTTTGCTTCAATCAGACAAAGTGCCGCAGAAGCTATTTGCGGTGAGGAGACGGCAAAATTACTTGAAAAACCAAACAATATTCTTGCCGTTGAATATATTGCGGCGGCAAAAAATATGGGTTGTAATTTTGAATTCAACGCTGTTTCACGTGTGGGTGACGGGTATAACGAAATTGTTTACGGCGGCAACGGCTTTGCTTCGGCAACAGCAATAAGAAAAACTATACGAAGCGGTTGTTTTGATTCGTCGCTCGTGCCCGAAGAAGTAAGCGGATTATATGCGACCGATTATTCCGATTTTTCACGCCTTGATTTGGCGGTGCTTTCAAAACTGCGAACACTTTCTGTTGCGGATATTGTTCAGGTGCCCGATATTTCGGAAGGGCTTGAAAACCGCATTTATTCTGCAATACGTGAAGCGGTAAGTGTTGAGGATTTGCTTGGAAAAATCAAAACAAAACGCTATACAGCCGCCAGAATAAGGCGGATTGTTTTAAGCCTTTTCCTTGGCGTTAGGGTACAGGATTCTGTCGGAATACCGACATATATCAGAATTCTTGCCTGCAACGAAAGGGGAAAGGAAATCCTTAATTCCGCCAGACCTGATTTGCCTGTAGTCGGCAGAGCCTCACAGCTCAAAGCTCTCGATGGCAGAGCGGGGGAGATATTTGCCCTTGAATGTCGGGCGGATGATATTTATGCGCTGAGCTTTGCACCTGCCCGTGAGTGCGGTGCTTATTATAAAACAAAAATATTCTAAACGGAGGTAGAAATATATGTATCTCGGTATTATCAACGGTTGGTCGGACGGCTGTATAGAAGCTGTCAGCAAAAAAGGTCTCAAGTGGGTTGAATTCTGCGTAAACCACAATTACGATAGCGCAGAGGTTCTTGCCCAGGCAGACCGAATCAACGAAAGCTGTGCAAAGTACGGTGTTAAGGTCGGCTCAATAGGCCGTTGGGGTATGCTTCGCTTTGACGAAAACGGCAACGTTATCCCCGAAGCCTTACAGCACGACAAAAACTGTATCGACCTAGCTTCAAAGGTCGGCTGTCCCGTCTTCAACTGCGGCTGTAACTACGTTGAAGGCAAGAGTTTTATGGAAAACTGCGACCTTGCAGTTGATTACCTTGCCGGTCTTATCGAATACGGCAAGGAGCGTAACGTAAAAATTGCCGTTTATAACTGCGATTGGGAAAACTTTGTTGTCGAAGACCCTGCGTGGAGTGTTGTCCTCGGCAGACTTCCCGACCTGGGTATCAAATACGATACGTCCCATTGCATAAACCGCGGCGGTGATTATCTTGCCGAAATGGAAAAATGGGGTGACAGATTCTATCACTTCCACATCAAGGGTACACTCTATATCGGCGGCGAGCATTACGACGACCCGCCCGCAGGTATGGACGACGTTAAGTGGGGCCCCGTTTTTGCCCTGCTTTACATAAAGAAGTATAACGGTATGCTCTCTATCGAGCCTCATTCGGGCAAGTGGCAGGGTGCAACGGGTCAGTGGGGCGTTGATTACACAATGAACTTCATCAAGCCATTTATTATGCCGGAGGACTATTCCTACGACGAAAACCCGTATATGCCGTAAACGCTTGCGGAATAAATATATCGCCGACACCCGACGTAATCTTCGTCGGGTGTTTTGATATGTGAGGGCATCTTGAACTCTTTGCTTTTCCAATTTAATACGCTAAAATTATTTCTTTGTAAACTCTTGACATTGCTTTGTATTTAATTGTATAATTATACCTATATTTTTACAAAATCATACAGTACACAGAAAGGTTATGAGATCATGACATCACAGCTTATAGCATTCGTTCTCTATTTTGTAGTTGTTCTTGGTATCGGTCTTTTCTTCTTCTTCAAGTCGAAGGGTACCGGTGAAAAGGACTATTTCCTTGGCGGCCGTTCAATGGGTCCGTGGGTAACGGCGCTCAGTGCACAGGCATCCGATATGTCCGGTTGGCTTCTTATGGGCTTCCCCGGCAGTATCCTTGCTTTCGGTATGGGTCAGGTCTGGATCGGTATCGGTCTTGCACTCGGTACAGCCGCTAACTGGATTTTCGTAGCAAGAAGACTGCGTAAGTTCTCCCAGGTCTGCAACGATTCAATCACAATTCCGCAGTATCTTTCAAACCGCTTTATGGCAAAAAGCCGTACGCTTCAGATAATCTGCGCTATTGTTTTCCTCGTTTTCTTCACGGTTTATGTTGCATCAAGCTTTGTTGCAGGTCAGAAGGTGTTTATCCAGGTTGTTCCCCAGCTCGCTGAAAACCCTAACCTTGCACTTGTTATTTTTGCTGCAATCATTATCGTTTATACCTTCCTCGGCGGATTCAAGGCTGTCTGCTGGACAGACTTCTTCCAGGGTCTTATGATGCTTGCTGCACTTCTTGCAGTTCCCTTTATGCTTATCTTTGTACAGGAACTCGACTTCAGCGTATTTGAAGCTGCTGACGGCGGAGTTAATCCCCTCAATCCCTTCTCAGCTTCCTGGAAGGATATTGCTTCCGGTCTGGCATGGGGTCTTGGCTACTTTGGTATGCCTCACATCATTGTCAGATTTATGTCAACCAAGAATGTTAAGGTTCTCAAGAAGTCTGCAACAATCGGTATTGTATGGGTTGTTCTCTCCCTTGGTGCAGCTATTGCAATGGCTATCCTCGGCAGAGCTTTCGCACCCACACAGGCACTTGTCGATGCAGGTCAGCAGGAGCTTATATTCGTAACTCTTGCCCAGAAGCTCTTCCCCGGCTTTATTGCAGGTCTGCTTCTTTCCGCTATCGTTGCCGCAGCAATGAGTACTGCTGACTCCCAGCTTCTCGTTGCTTCTTCATCCTTCACAAGCGATATTTACAAGCCCGTTTTCCGCAAGAACGCTTCCGATAAGGAAACCCTCTGGGTAGGCCGTATCGTTGTTCTTATCATCGCTGTTGTTGCTTACTTTATCGCAAGCAGCAAGTCGGAAGGTGCATCAACCATTATGAGCCTTGTTGACAATGCCTGGGGCGGCTTCGGTTCAGCCTTCGGTCCGGTAATTCTCCTTTCACTCTTCTGGAAGAGAACTACATATAAGGGCGCAATCGCAGGCGTTGTCGGCGGTGCAGTTGTTGACGTTGCATGGATGCTCCTTCTTTCCGATACAGGTATCTACGAGCTTCTTCCCGGCTTTATCGCAGGCGGGCTTTGCTGCATTATCGTTTCTCTCCTTGACAAGAAGCCCACCAAGGAAGTTCTTGCAATGTTTGAAAAGGCAAGCAATGTTTCAATTGAAGACTGATTGAATTAACAAAAATTAAAGCAAGGTAAAAGCCGTCTGGCAATTACCTTGCTTTTTCTTTTATGTATCCATTACCTTTTTTCTCAGCTCATCCATACGCTTGTCAAGTGCGGCACTCTGCTCGGCACACTCAAAAAGCTCT
>JAZOMP010000146.1:0-15006 GCA_045654045.1 Acutalibacteraceae bacterium | reverse complement strand
CGCATCTTTACTGGGTATCTATGAAGGGTGAGGCAAAGCGTGACTATCCTGCCTGTATCGGTCATCAGTCCCCGTGGTATAAAGAGTATCCGTATATTGAAGACCACTTTGCAAGAGTAAACACCGCAATAACAAGGGGCCGACCCGTAGTACGTGTCGGCGTAATTCACCCGATTGAAAGCTACTGGCTGCGCTTCGGTCCCGAGGAGCAGACTTCTGCAATCCGTGACGAGATGAATGAGCAGTTTATGCAGCTTGCAAACTGGCTTCTCTTTAACCTTGTCGATTTCGACTACATCTGCGAAGCTAACCTTCCTGCCCAGGCAGACGGTACAAGAGTCGGTCAGATGCAGTATGATACGATTATTGTTCCCAATCTTCTTACAATCCGTTCAACAACACTTAAATTCCTGGAAAGATTCAGGGCAAACGGCGGCAAGGTTATCTTTGCAGGCAATAAGCCCGATTACGTTGACGCAATTGAAAGCGACGAAGCAAAGAAATTTGCAGAAGATTCAACCCAGGTCGGCTGGTCAAAAATTCAGATTATCAATGCTCTTGAAGAAGACCGTGAAATTGACCTGCGTGACGACAGAGGCAAGCGTACACGCAACCATATGTACCAGATGCGTGATGAAAACGGTACACGCTGGCTGTTTGTTGCACCCGTAAAAGATACGTACGACTACTATGCCTGCTACAGCGACGATTATACCCTTACTGTCAAAGGTGAGTATGTGCCGGAGCTGTGGAACACAATGGACGGCTCGGTAAAACCGCTTGCGGCAGAGTATAAGTACGGCAATACATATATTGATTTTGAGCTTTATCCGCAGGACAGCCTGCTTCTTAAGCTCGTTCCCGGCAAGAGTGACGTTGCTCCCGAAAAGAAGAAGGAAAGAATTGTTGTCGGTCTGCTTCCCGCAAAGGCGGAAATCGAGCTGGCAGAGCCCAACGTTGTACTGCTTGATATGCCCGAGTACAGCCTTAACGGCGGTGAGTGGAGAAGCAACGAGGAAATTCTCCGTATCTGCGACGCTCTCAAGGCGGAGCTCAATATGAAGAATGCTATTGCGGGCGGTGCACAGCCGTGGCTGTTTGCTGTTGAAAAGGAAACCGAAACGGTAGCCCTTAAATACACCGTTTATTCCGACGTTGAGGTTGACTGTGTCAGCTTCGCGCTTGAGGATATGGACAAGAGCACACTGACCTTCAACGGCAGGGCTGTTGATATGGTAAGCACAGGTAAATATGTTGACGATTCAATTGACGTTGTAAAGCTCGGAAAGCTTGAAAAGGGCGAAAACGTTATTGTTCTCACCCGTGCCTTCGGTAAGGTTTCAACTCTTGAAGCCTGCTACCTGCTCGGCGATTTCGGCGTAGAGCTTAAGGGCAGGTCAATAAAGGTTACCGAGCCTGTGCGTGAGCTTGAATTCGGCGACTGGACACGTCAGGGTCTTCCGTTCTACGGCGGCAACGTTAACTATAAGCTGAAAATCAATGGTGGTGACGATAACCTGAGCGTTATGATTCCGCACTTCACACAGCCCGTATGTACCGTTTCGGTTGACGGCAAAAAGATGGCCACAGTTGCTCTTTCTCCCTATAGCGCACCTCTGGGTAAGCTGGATGAGGGCGAGCACACGCTCGAAATCACAGCCTTCGGCAATCGCTACAACACCTTTGCTTCACTTCATATGTATGATGAGGCGGCTCGCTGGTACGGTCCCGATGCGTGGAGAAGAAAAGGCACACGCTGGTCTTACGAATATAACGTGCACAAGAGCGGTATAACTGCAACACCGATGCTTGTAAAATACGAATAACAGATAATATTTATCGCCCATATCTGATAGGAAAAAATTCCTTTGTCAGATATGGGCGAAGTTTTTATTAATCCAACATATTAACTCTGTCTTGGTGTCTTCCGCCTTCAAATTCTGCGCCCAGCCACGCATCCGCAATCATTTTTGCAAGCTCAATTCCGATTACTCTTGCACCAACGGCAAGGATATTGGTGTTGTTATGCTGCTTTGAAAGCATTGCCGAATACGGCTCGCTGCACACAACGGCACGTATGCCCCACATTTTGTTCGCGGCAATTGAAATGCCGACACCCGTACCGCACACAAGTATTCCGCAGTCAGCCTCTCCGCCGACAACTGCCCTTGCAACTGCCTTGCCGTAAAGAGGGTAGTCCGTTCTTTCCTCACTGTGTGTGCCAAGGTCGGTTACCGTGTGCCCCTTGCTTTCAAGATATGCCTTAAGCTCGTTTTTCATCGCATACCCGACGTGGTCGCTGCCCAAAGCTATTGTCATTTTACGTTTTCCTTTGTGACTATATATGAGTCAACGGGAATAGTCTGAGGAGTTTTATTGGGGTCAAAGCCGGGCTTGTCCTTAACTGCTTCAACCATTTTTCTCAGCGACGTTGCACCGATTTCGGCCGGGTCCTGCGCAACCGTTGCGGAAAGCTGACCGGCACGGATTGATTCCAGCGCCTCTGCCGAGCCGTCTGTACCGACAACTATAATTTTGCCGAGCTTGTCTGCGTTGATAACCGCCTGAAGTGCGCCGAGAGCCATAGTGTCGTTACAGCAGTAAATCGCTTTAATGTCGGGATACATCTGAATATAGCCCGTTGCAACGTCGAGAGCCTTCTGTCTGTCCCAGTCGGCAGGCTGTGAAGCAACAAGCTTAATTTTTTCTGCTTTTTCAAAAGCTTTGGTTGCGCCCTGCTTTCTGCTTTCTCCCGAAGCATTGCCTGCCTTACCTTCAATAATTGCAACGTCACCGCCGTTTTCACCGAGCTGATTTATAATGAATTGCGCGCCCTTTTCGCCGACCGCAACGTTGTCCGTTGTGGCAAAGCCGATTACGCTGCCGCCTGCGTTTGAAAGCGAATCAATATCGATTTTTTCATCGATATTCATAACGTAAATTCCCTTTTCGTTTGCCTGCACAATACCGTTGATAAGATTTGTGGGGGAAAGGGGAGCAACGCCGATTGCTTTATAGCTCTTTGTCATACAGTTTTCAAGAATTGTAAGCTGTCCTGCGGTGTCCTCTTCGTTCTGTGCGGCAAAGATGTCAACCGTAATTCCGAGCTTTTTCGCTTCGTCCTCGATGCCCTTTTTCATTGTTGCCCAGAAATCGTTTGAAAGGGTTTTGAGGATTACTGCGTATTCAGCCTTGCCTGAGCCGACCTCGGATACGCCGTCAGAATTTGGGTTAGTCTTGTCGGTGCCGTCGCTGCCGCCGCAGGCAGAAAGCACAACTGCAAGCAGGGCAACGCATAGGGCGAGTGCCGTAAGTTTTTTGATTTTCATTCGGGTTTACCTCGTTTCATAATTTGTTTTTGTGCGAATATTCCGCTGCCGAAAACACCGCTTTTCTGGTCGTGGCGTGTAAACAGCAGGCGAAGGCTTTTTTCGGGATATGGTTTGCGAGCGTAAAAATGCACCGCATCAAAAAGTATTTCTTTCGGAAAACCTTCCATATCAATTACACCGCCGCCGATAATGCATACGTCAGGGTCGAGAATATTGATTTCCGTTGCAATCGGTACGGCAAGGTTATACACGAACGTTTTGAGTATTGGCTCATTGCCGTGTACTTTAAACACCTGTTTGATATCCGTTTCGGGGAAGTGCTTTTCGGCAAGTGCTTCAAGTGCTTTACCCGAGGCAACGGTTTCAATGCATCCCGTGTTGCCGCAGGTGCATTTCAGGCTGTTCCCGAGTATGGGAATGTGCCCCAATTCGCCTGCCGCACCGTTGCTTCCCGTGTAAAATTTTCCGTTCAGAAAAACGGAGTTTCCAAAGCCCGTTCCCACGTAAAAACCAAGCACGTTTTCTTCGTTTTTTATTCCCAGATTTTCCATATCGTTTAGCAGAAGAAAATTGACGTCTCTTTCAATGAAAACGGGAACGCCGAGAATTTTTTCAAGCTCGTTTTTTAACTCAAGATTATCAAAGCCTTTTAAGTTAGGGGTTGAAAGAATAGTGCTTCTGCTCTTGTCAATCAGCGACGGCAGACCGATAGCAACTGCCGAAATCCGCTCTGTATAGCCGCTTTTGGCTATGTGCTCTCTGATTTGATCTGCAAGGCTTTCCGATGCGTTTTCGTGAAGAATACAGCTCGGCGTTCTGTCAAACGAAACTATTTCTCCTGCCTGTGATACAATTCCGAGTCTGAAATTTGTTCCGCCTATGTCAGCACCGAGGGTGAAAATCTCATCCAAAATCATTCCTCCTCAGGCTGTACAATTGTGAAAAATTTCTTCCATTTTTATCCACGCTTTTTCAAGGCTGTTGTCAAGCGAAAACAACCCCGAGGTACCTACAACAAAGCACTCCGCACCTGCCTTGTAAAGCTTGCCGAAGGTACGCTCATTACAAGAGCCGTCAACCTCAATAATATACCTGTAGCCGTGTTCCTCCTTCAGCCGTTTTGCTTGTTCAATTTTTTCAATCATACCTGCGATAAACGGCTGACCTGCAAAGCCGGGGTCAACGGTCATAATAGTAATTTTGTCAAGCAGGTGAAGGTAATACTGTGCACTATTAAGCGGTGTGGCAGGGCTGAAAACCGCACCGACCAGACAGCCTGAATCCTTTATTGCCTTTATAATTCTGAAGGCATAATTGCTGACAGCTTCGGCGTGAAAGCAGATTATATCCGCACCTGCATTTTTGAGCGGCTTAATATAATCCTGCGGATTTGTGACCATCAGATGACAGTCAAGCGGCTTGTTTGCAACCTTTTTAAATGCCTCAACAAAGCAGGGTGAAAGAGTAATATTCGGCACAAAATGCCCGTCCATAATATCGATATGATAAAAGTCACAGCGGCTGTTGAGAATTTCCGCCTGGTTTTTTATGTCGAGAAAATCCATACACATAAGTGAAGGGCTGAACATTGGTTTCATTTTCGTTTCCTCCTATTTTCTGCCTGCAACAAAGCGGTCAAGCGTTACTGAGCCGATAATAAGCGCACCCATTACAACCTGCTGAAGTGTGCTTGAAACGGAAAGCAGATTCATACCGAAGTTGATAACGCCGATTATCAGACCGCCCATTACAACTCCGAAAATTTTACCCTTGCCGCCGAAAAAGCTCGTGCCGCCAATAATTGCTGCGGCAATTGCATAGGTTTCAAAGCCCGTTGCCGCCGCAGGCTCTGCCGAGCCGACACGGCCAAGCAGCACAACGCCTGCAATGCCCGAACATATACCCGAAATCACAAACACAATAAGCGTGTGGAGCTTGATGTTAATGCCCGAATACCAGGCGCTTTCCCTGTTGCCGCCAAGGGCGTAAATATTCCGTCCCAGCTTTGTCTGCTTGGTGAGAAATGCCAGTATAAGTGCAACGGCAATTGCTATAATTGCCGCCACGGGAATATAAGCAACACGCTGTGCCATAAACCGTGAAAAGCTCGCAGGGAAGCCGAAAACGGCGCTTGAATCTGAAATGATGAGCGTGACTCCTCGGAAAATTGCCTGCGTGCCAAGCGTTATTATGAACGGGTGCAGACCCGTGGAATTTACGAGTATTCCGTTAACAAATCCGAGCAAGGCGCCCATAAAAACACCGAGCAAAACAGCTATAATCGGTGATGTACCCGAAACCATCAGCTTTGCCATAAACATACCCGAAAGAGCAACAACGCTGCCTACGGACAGGTCTATGCCCGCTATGAGTATTGCGAAAAATTCGCCCAGGGCTATGAGAATGTTGACAGAGCTTTGCGAAAGAATCTGTGTTATCGTGCTTGTTTTAAAGAAGAATGACGGTCGGAGTATTGCAAGAATAACCAGCAGTAAAACCAGTATTCCGAGTGTACCATAGCGTTGCCACGCCTGTGAAAAGGTAAGCTCCCTTTCTTTCATTTTTGTCGGCATACAGTTAAATTTCCTCGCTTTCCTGTGCTGTTGATGCGTGAATTATATTTTCCTCCGTTGCTTCACGGTGGTTGAATATTTTTACAATTTTTCCCTCACGGAATACGGCTATCGTGTCACAGACTGCAAGTAATTCAGGCAGCTCGGACGACACGACAAGCACACCCTTACCCTCGTCCGCAAGGCGGCGCATAAGGGAGTAAATTTCGCTTTTTGAGCCGACGTCAATCCCCTTGGTCGGCTCATCAAAAATAATAATTTTCGAGTCGGCGGCAAGCCACTTGCCGAGTATGACCTTCTGCTGGTTTCCGCCCGAAAGCTCCGATACAAGCTGCTTTGTGGAATAGCACTTTATATTGAGCCTCTCTCTTTGCTCGTCTGCCCATTGAGCCTCGTCCTTTTTGCTGACGAGCCCCGAAATTCCGCCTGCGCCCGAGGTCTTTACAAACGGCAGTACGGAAATATTTTCCGCAATATCAAAGTTGTGGAAGAATCCCGTTTCTCTGCGGTTTTCCGTTACCATTGCAAGCCCCTTTTTTATTGCGGAATATGGTGACGGAGTTCTGATTTCCTCGCCGTCAATGAAAATCCGTCCGGAGGATTTTGGCTCTGCGCCGAAAATTGCGTTCATCATTTCGCTGCGTCCTGAGCCTACAAGCCCCGAAAAGCCGAGAATTTCACCCTTGTGAAGCTTAAAGGAAACGTCCCTTACCTTGTTGTCTTTTCTTGACAGGTTTGCTACCTCGAAAATTACGGGTTCGTTTTCAAAATCCAAGCTTTCGTGCTGGTAATTTTTGCTTATCTGCCGCCCGACCATCATTGTTACAAGGTCATCCTGCGAAATTTCGGAAATGTCTTTTGTGCCGACGTAGCCACCATCCTTGAGTACGGTAACCCTGTCGCCGATTTCCATAATTTCGCCGAGCTTATGTGAAATAAAAACAATACCCTTGCCACTCTTTTTGAGTCTTCTGATAATTTTAAAAAGGCTTTCAACCTCGCTGTTTGTAAGGGAAGCGGTGGGCTCGTCCATAATAATTACATTGCTGTCTGCGGCAAGAGCCTTGGCAATTTCCACCTGCTGCTTTTCTGATATGCTCAATTCCTCAACAGGGGTTTTCGGGTCGCGGTCAAGCCCTACGTTTTTAAGAATTTCCTTTGCCTGTTTGTTTATTCCGGCGTGGTCAACCGTTTCAAAAAAGCCGAGCTTCTTCATCGGCAGCCGCCCTATGAAAAGATTTTCGCCGATTGAAAGCTCGTTGATAACGCTTAACTCCTGGTAAATAACGCTGATACCGTTTTTGTAGGAATCAAACGGAGTCAGGTGGTCAAATGCCTTGCCGTCAATAATTATTTCGCCCGAGGTGGGCTTGTGTACACCGCTTAAAATTTTCATCAGCGTGGATTTACCTGCGCCGTTTTCGCCAAGAAGCACGTGTACCTCTCCCGGTCGTATATCAAACGTAATTCCGTCAAGCGCAGTTACACCGGGGAATTTCTTGACAACGTTTTTCATTTCAACTAAAGCTTTCAAAAAATCACCGCAACCTTTCGCAGATATTATGTGCGGCAACAATATTTTTATCACAGAAATGTTGTAAATTTTTCTTGACAATCCGCCTGTAATTAAATATATAATGAAAGTGTAAAGTATCCGAAGGAGGTTTTGCTATGAAAAAAGTTATAACCATAAGCCGTGAGTTCGGCAGCGGCGGCAGAGAATTTGCACGCCGTCTTGCGGATAAACTTGAAATTGCCTATTATGACAGAGAGATAATTACCGAGCTTGCAAAGCGAACCAACCTTGCAGAAGGATATATAAATTCGCTTAACGAACAGCGTCCTGCACCGCTGTTTCCGATTACCATCGGCAACACGATTTCACCCGTGATGGACCTTATGTGGACACAGCACAACAATATTTTTATCGAGCAGGCAAATCTGCTCAAGGAGCTTGCCGAAAAATCGGACTGTGTTATTGTTGGCCGCTGTGCAGACCATATTCTTGCCGACTTCAAGCCGTTGAGAATCCGCCTTTATGCGGATATGAATTCCCGTATTCAGCGTTGTAAAGTACGTGAAAATCAGGGCGAGGCTTTAAGCGACAGGGAGTATAAGCAGAAGATTAACGAAATCGACAAGGGCAGAGCAAAATATTACCAGTTTTATACGGGCGAGCATTGGGACAATGAGCTCAACTACGACCTGCTTATCAACACAACGGGCAAGGACATAAAGCAACTTGCCGAGTATTTTGCACAGATTTTAAAGTGACACTTTGTCCCGATTGACGGTTCTGACATTTTATGGTAAAATAACTACTGTCAGGAGGGAAGAGTTATGAAATCAACAGGAATAACAAGACAGATTGACTCCGCAGGCAGAATTGTGCTGCCCAAGGAACTGCGCACCATGCTCGACCTGAAGGAAAACAGGGACTACCTTGAAATCTTTGTGCAGAACGACAGTATAATCCTTCGCAAGTATTCGCCTGCTTGCGTGTTTTGCGACAGCGTGGAGGACGTAATTGAGTACAACGGCAAAAAGGTCTGCCGTGCCTGTGCAAGCGAGCTTTTTGACAAATCAAAGGAATTATAAAAATCAGAGGTCGGCTGCTTTAACCGACCTCTGTGTGTTTTAAGGAATAATTATGATTGATGATGAACTTCTTTTAAAAAAGCGTTTTGAGGAGCTTGCCTCAAGAAGCCGTAATAAGGGTATATGGGTGTTTTCCGATTTCTTAAGTACGGCTCAGCAAAGCGTTCTCATGTCAATGCGCCTGCCGTACAGCTTTGAATTGCAGGGCGGTTACGAGGGTGCGGAGCGCAGAGTTGCCTGCTTCGGAAGCGAAGAGGATTGTGGTTACGAATGTACGCCCGACTTCGTGTGCATAAAAATTGAGCCTGTCGCGCAGAAATTTGCAGATGAGCTGACTCACCGCGACTTTTTCGGTTCGGTTATGGCACTCGGACTTAAAAGAGAGGTTCTCGGTGACATAATTGTGTACGGCAACAGCGGCTATCTTTTCTGCAAAGAGGAAATAAGCGGCTATATCTGCGAAAATCTTACAAGTGTAAAAAGAACAACTGTCAGCTGTGCCGAGGTTACCGCACCGCCCGTGGAAAGCGTTGCTTTGCCCGAAATAAGTGAGGTTATTATAGCCTCCGAAAGGCTCGACGCACTCGTTTCTGCTGTCTATAACCTTTCAAGAAGCACGGCAAAGGAATTGATAGAGCAGGGGAGAGTCAGCGTAAACAGCGTTGCTACGCTCCGTGCGGATTTGTTTTTGGAAGAACACGACACGGTTTCTGTCAGAGGAAGCGGAAGATTTATATTCGAGGGCATCCTGCGGAAAACAAAAAAAGACCGCCTTCGTGCGGCGGTGAGAGTGTATAAATAATATAAAGAAAAAGGCTTGCATTTTAAATGCAAGCCTTTAATAATTATTCGTCTGTTTCTGCTGCAACGGGCTTCTTGGGCTCGATTTTGCCGTAGCGTGAAGCGTTGGAAAGGTCGGAGCGGGGCTGACGTGCAGGAGCTTCATTTGCAGCGGGCTTTGCCTGTCTGTTGCCGCCTCTGCCTCTGTTGTAGCCGCCGTTGCGGTTGCCGCCCTTGTTGTAGCGGCCCTTGGAGTCGGGGTTTGTGGGCTTGAAGCCTTCTGCAAGGGTGATAACAACCTTGCGGTCAGCGTCGGAGCCTACGGAGTGGGATTCAACGCCTTCAATCTCCTGGATTGTGGTGTGAATAATTCTGCGCTCGTAGGGGTTCATCGGGTCAAGAACAACGTTTCTGCCGTTCTTGAGAACCTTTGCAGCGTTTCTCTTTGCAAGCTCGCGGAGAGTTTCTGCTCTCTTTTCGCGGTAGTTGCCGATGTTGATGGAAACGCGCTTATAGTTTTCCTTGCCCTTGTTCATATAAAGGCGTACAAGGTACTGAATGGAGTCGAGTGTTTCGCCTCTTCTGCCGATTACTACGCCGTAGTTTTCGCCGCAGTCAAGGTCGATTGCAATGCCCTCATCCTCTTCTGCAAAGCCTACGGTGCACTCGTCAATGCCGAGACCCTTGAGGATTGAGCGGATGTATTTTTCTGTGCCTGCGAAGGCTTCAGGGTTAGCAACGGGCTTTTTTACGGGAGCTGCAACGGGCGCAGGAGCGGCCTTGGGAGCCTTTGCCTGCTTTGCGGGAGCTGCCTTTACGGGCTTGGGTGCTTCAACGGGATCGGGAGCTTCGTAATAAGCTCTTACCTTTGCGGGGACTTCCTTGCCGAAAATGCCGAGAGTCTTCTTTTTGGGCATTTCGAGAATTTCAAACTTAACGTCAGCTTCAAAAGGAGCGTCGAGAACAACCTTTGCGTTTTCGAGAGCTTCTTCGGGAGTCTTGCCGACGCCGATTGCTTCCTTAATCAAATTGTTTTACCACCTTAAATTTATTCTTCGTTTTTCTTTGCCGCAATGAGCTTGGTGTTGGCTTCTTTTGAGCGGCGTGCAATGGTTTCTTCAACCATTTGTCTTGCAATAACTTTTTCGGGGCTGTAGAAGTGACCGACAATAAGGGTCTGAAGGAAAGAGTATACGTTGTTGATAATCCAGTAAACACCGATGGCAGCCGGGAACATAGTAACGAAGTAAAGGGAGAAAAGGGGCATACCAAAGGTCATACAGCCCATAGTGGGGTTGTTTGCCATAGCGGGATTGTTACGCTTGGAGCGTATGTGACCGATAAATGATGTTGCAAGTGAAGTGAGGCACGAAAGTACGGGAATAATTGCGAGCAGAGTGAGCGGCTTGAAAGAGGGATTCTGGCTGAGTGAGTAGCCGAAGAAATTGAATTCTCCGGAAAAATCCTTGATCTGCTCAAGAACGGAAAGGTCAACGCCTGCCTCGAGTGCGCTGTCCCAGAGTTTGTCGATGTTGTCGATGATAGAAATTTCTACGGTGCTTCTGCCCTTTGTTGAAGTTTCGGCAATGAGCTTAAGATTCTTTGCAATTGTTGTAAGTGCCTCAATTGCCTTTTCAGGAACGCGTACTGCGTAGGTCAACGGCTTGTAAACCGCACCGTAAAGACCGAAGATGATGGGCATCTGGATAAGAAGCGGAAGACAGCCCTGGTTCATCGGGTTGAAGCCTTCGCGCTGGTAAAGAGCCTGCTGCTCTTCCTGAATTTTCTGCTGTGCGTTCTTGTCGCCCTTGTATCGCTCCTGAATTCTGCGGAGCTTGGGCTGAAGTCTGGCCTGTCTGGCGGAGCTCTTCTGTTGTTTGATTGCGCTGGGAAGAAGAACTATTTTAAAGAAAAGCGCAAAAAGAGCAATAGCAACGAAATAGTTGCCGACAAGGTTGTAAAACTGGCCAAGCAGCCAACCGAACACATCGTAAAGAATGTCCATTAATCGTCCTCCGAGTGGTGTTTCTTTGGCGGAACGGGGTCGTAACCGCCGGGGAACAAAACATTGCACCTCAAAAGCCGGCGTAACGCCAGCAGACCGCCTTTAAGCAAGCCGTGTACCTCTATTGCTTCGACTGCGTACTGTGAGCACGTAGGGTAATAGCGGCACATTGGCGGCTTGTGCGGCGAAATTTTCTCACGGTAGAAGCGGATAATCCGCAAAACTGCCTTTTTCATCGGTTTATAACACCCGCCTGCTCAAGATGCTTGAGAATTATAGGTTCAAGCTGAGTGCTTTTGAGGTATTTTGTTTTGCTTCTTGCGACAAAAACGATGTCCCAGCTGCCGCCCGTAAGCGGGGCAACGGCACGGTACGCCGCTCTTATCACGCGTCTTGAACGGTTGCGTTCGACAGCGTTGCCGATTTTCTTGCTTGTAGTTATTCCGATACGACAAATACCTGCACGGTTTTTTGTTACATAAGAAACCAGTGCAGGGCTTGTGTACACCTTGCCGCGCTTGTAAGCACGGCGAAAATCGGTATTCAGATTGAGTGTTTTAATAGTCGAAGCCATAACCGTTCCCTTGTGTCAGCTCAACTCTAACTTAAATTAGTAAGAGAGCTGCTTTCTGCCCTTTGCTCTGCGGCGGGCGAGAACCTTGCGGCCGTTTCTGTCTGCCATTCTCTTGCGGAAGCCGTGTTCCATCTTGCGATGACGCTTCTTGGGCTGATACGTTCTCTTCATTGGTGCATAACCTCCATTCAAGGGTGTAGTTTGACGACTAAAGGGAGAAAAACCATATCGGGCTTATACCCCACTTTAGACCTTACATCGGGATATTATATAACAAAAATGCCCTCAATGTCAACCTTTTTTTATATTTAAATAAAAGTTCAATATATAGTCCTGCCGGGGCTTATACAGACTATAAGTAGTGCCACGGCAATTGGCTATTGTTTTTTCATAACAATTGTGTTATTATTTATAATAATTAAAAAATATTTATCGGAGGGCAAAATGTCAAAACCGGTTAACAATAAACTTGTATCGGCTGTGGCAATAATTCTGCTTGCACTTGCCGCTATACTGTCTGTACTTCTGCTGACTGAGGACGATAATAACGGCGTTTCACAGCAGACACAGCCTCAACAAACGACTGCTCAGACCACTCAGGCTGAAACAACAACACAGCCTCCGGAATATATTCCAGACGTGCCGACAAAATTTCTTTGGCAGTTCGGCTATCAGCAGATAGCTGCCGATAAGCCTGTTGAAAACCCCACCGAGGGCGAGGAAACCTCACACGTATCACCGCTTTATACACAGCCCGTGCCCGAAACCTATTACGAGGTTGTCACCAACTGGAAGGGTGAGGTTGTGACGGGTGAGGACGGCAACGAGGTAACGGAAATCCGTACCAAGCCGCAGACCACGGTTTACACGGAATATGTTACAAACGGCTACGGCGAAAACATTACCGATGAAAACGGCGAACCGGTAACGGAGCTGTATTCCGAGGTTGTTACAACCGTACCGCCTCCCGTATACGTAACGGATGTAAACGGCGTACAGGTTACCGACGGGAAAGGAAGTCCCGTAACTCAGCCTGCCGCAACCGCTGCCGAAAGTACTACTGCTGTAGTCGGTAATGCTTCGGGCGAGTCAAAATGGGCCCAGGGAATCAGCGACGGTGAAAAGTACGTGCGTATCAAAATTTATCTTGACGGCGAGTACGATATTCACAGAAGCAGTGTTATGACACTTACTCTGCGCGAAAGAAGCGGTATGGTTTCAATACCCGATACGCTTACCTATAACCTTTACAAGGCTACATGCAGCCTTTCTCCCACAAAGAAATACAACGATATGGCTTACGTCACCAAAACGGGCGGTCAGACGGTTGTAACGCTTATAATCCCCGAGGAGGCAAGACCTCTTGTTTCGCAGACAACGTCTTTCAAGGCTAGCTCCACAATAAGCACGTTCAGGGACAGCGACGGCAACAATATTGATGAATTTACAGTTTCGGTAGAACTTTAATTAAGAGGGTAGTCCTATGCACGAGGGCCACAGAAAGAGAATAAGAGAAAAATACCGCCGCAACGGGCTGGACGGCTTTGCCGACCACGAGGTGCTGGAATTATTGCTTTTCTATTCCAATAAGCGCAGTGACACCAACGAAACGGCGCACAGGCTTCTTCAGCGCTTCGGTTCGCTTTCAGCAGTTTTGGAAGCATCATACGAAGAGCTTGTGCAGGTTGAGGATATAGGCGACGTTGCTGCAACGCTTATTACATTGGTGCCGGCACTTTTCCGCCGCTATTCTGCCGACAAGGTGAGCGGAATTACGGAAATCGGTTCGGCACAGCAGGCGATTGACTATTCTAAGCCGAAGTTCTTCGGGCTCAGCACGGAACGCGGAGCATTGATTTTCCTCGACACACAGAACAGGGTGAAAAACTTCCTCTTTGTGTGCGAGGGTTCACTGAACACAACCTCGCTGGATATACGCAAATGCGTTCAGCTTGCGCTGAATAACAACGCGTCATCGGTTATACTTGTGCATAACCATCCGACAGGTGTTGCTTCGCCTTCAAGGGCAGATGTGGAAACAACCCGGGCACTCGTCACCGCAATGGCACCGATCGGAATTACCGTTTCCGACCATATTATTTTAACGGATTCGGATTCGTTCTCGATGGCGAGCCACGAAAGACTGGCAACAATATTTCAAAGATAGGTAACAAAAAAGGCTTATGAGTTTTTTGCTCATAAGCCTTGATTCTTTATTAAAGCAAATCGTCAAACAGGCGGATGTTGGATGCGTCGAGCTTGAGCTCGCCTGCCTGCTCTTTCTTGATGATTTCAACTATTCTGTCATTGATGGGTGTGGGAATGCCGCACTTTCTGCCCCATTCGCAGACAACACCGTTGATAGCGTCAACCTCACAGGGCTTGCCGTTCTTGATATCCTGAAGCATTGAAGGCTCGATATCTCTGTGCTTCTTCATTGCAATGGGAACAAGGAACTGAGCAATTGCGCGCTTGACGGGGTTGGTGTAGTAGAAGAGCTTTGTGATGTCCTTGCCCTGAACGGGTGCAAAGGTAGCACCTGCAGCATGACCGACATCAATGCACTCCTTCATGCAGCGAACAGCAACTTTCTGACCGTCCTTGTTTTCGGAAACGTCGCCGAAGCGGCCGCCGACAACAGTACCCAGACCAGAGAAGGTAGCGTTGATAAGGAGCTTTGACCAGCGTGCGCCGAGGAGGTTTTCCTCGAAGTGAACGGGACACATTTTTTCAAGCAGATCCTTTACGAGTGAAAGCTGCTTGTCGGTAATGCCGGGCATCTTACCCATATGGAAGGAAAGACTGTCGGGCTCGGAGGTGAGAGTTGCTTGGCCGGGAGCGGTGAGTGCTGCGCCCCATTCAACGGGACAGCCGACTGTGTGCTCGTTACCGACGATTTCTGCAATGCCCGGCTCGGGAATGCCGTTCTGGAGCGTTGCAATAACGCCGTCTTCCGAGAGGAAGGGCTTGAGGAAGGTGACAACCTCCTTGTTGTGAAGCTGTTTTGTCATAAGGAAAATTACGTCGTACTTGCCCGACATTTCATCGGGTGTAATTGCCTTTACGGGGGTTGTGAAATCAACAGTACCCGTAATGTGAGCGCCCTTTTCGTTAAGGGTTGCTACGTGAGCCTTGTTTCTGTTT
>JAZOMP010000145.1:0-29629 GCA_045654045.1 Acutalibacteraceae bacterium | reverse complement strand
GCAAATCCCCGCCGGTAAAGCTACACCGGCTCCGCCCGTTGGTCCCGCACTTGGTCAGCATGGTCTTAACATCATGTCTTTCACCAAGGAGTTCAACGAGAGGACAAAGAACGATATGGGTCTTATCATCCCTGTCGTTATTACAGTTTACGCTGATCACACATTCAGCTTCGTAACCAAGACTCCCCCCGCAGCAGTTCTCATCAAGAAGGCTTGCGGTATCGAGAGCGGTTCGGGCGTTCCGAACAAGACAAAGGTTGCAACAATCACAACAGAACAGATCAGAAAAATCGCCGAGCAGAAGATGCCCGACCTTAACGCTGCAAACATTGATACCGCTATGAGTATGATCGCCGGTACAGCTCGCAGCATGGGCGTCACTGTCGTTGATTAATGCTCGGGAGGTTTGAACGATGAAACACGGTAAAAAATATATCGAAAGCGCAAAGCTTGTTGACAGATCCAAGCTCTACGACCCCAACGAGGCTCTTGAGCTTGCAGTAAAGGCTGCTACAGCCAAGTTCGACGAAACAGTCGAAGTTCACATCCGTCTCGGTGTTGACTCCCGTCACGCTGACCAGCAGGTCAGAGGTGCTGTTGTTCTTCCCAACGGTACAGGTAAGAGCGTTCGTGTTGCTGTATTCGCAAAGGGTGCAGACGCAGACGCAGCTGCAGCAGCAGGTGCAGAGATTGTCGGTGCTGAAGTCCTCGTTGCAAGAATCCAGGGCGAAGGCTTCATGGATTTCGACGTATGTATCGCTGCTCCCAACATGATGGGTCTCGTTGGTCGTCTCGGTAAGGTCCTCGGTCCCCGTGGTCTTATGCCCAGCCCCAAGGCAGGTACAGTTACACCCGACGTTGCTAAGGCTGTTGAAGAAGCTAAGGCAGGTAAGATCGAGTACAGACTCGACAAGACAAACATCATGCACTGCCCCATCGGCAAGACATCCTTCGGCGCAGAGAAGCTTGAAGAAAACTTCAACACTCTTCTCGAGGCTGTTGTCAAGGCTAAGCCCGCTGCAACAAAGGGTCAGTACATCCGTTCCTGCGTTGTTGCTTCCACAATGGGCCCTGGCATCCGCGTTAACCCCACAAAGGTTGGTTAATTAAAAAATAATGCTTGACAAGCAGTTGTCAATGTGTTATTATGTTCAAGCTGTTCCAAAGACAGCAGGTGCAATTTGTTAAATTGCTCAAAGGTTTACCCGCCTGCCGAGGATGAAGCTCACAAGAAACATTTATTTGTATTCTTATGCTCTGTCCTCTCAAACGGGTGGACAGAGCTTTTTCTATTAATAATTCGGAGGTGAAACCACCAATGCCCAGCGCAGCAGTTCTTGAATCAAAGAAACAGGCAGTTGCAGCCCTCGCAGAAGACCTTAAGAATTCTTGTGCAGGTGTTATCGTTAACTACAGCGGTATCTCCGTTGCAGACGACACCAAGCTCCGTAAGGAACTCAGAGAGGCCGGCGTTAAGTACTCCGTCGTAAAGAACACACTTCTCAAGCTCGCAGCTAAGGAAGCTGAAATCGAGATTCCTGAGGAGGTTCTCAACGGCACAACAGCTATCGCAACAAGTGCAGACGATTACGTAGCAGCAGCTCGTATCCTTTGCAAGTACGCAAGCACAAGCAAGACATTCGAAATCAAGAGCGGTTACCTTGACAAGGACATCATCAGCCTTGAAAAGATTGACAGCCTTGCAAAGCTTCCCAGCAGAGAAATCCTTCTTGCTACTGTTTGCAACGCATTCAATGCTCCCATTTCCGCATTCGCTCGTGTTATCCAGGCTATTGTTGATAACGGCGGCGAGGCAAAGCCCGCTACTGAAGAAGCTCCCGCTCAGGAAGCTCCCGCAGAAGCATAATTAAAACAAAAAACTAAACTAAATTAATTGTTAACGGAGGTTAAAAACCATGTCTGAGAAGATTACTTCTATCATTGAAACACTTAAGGGCCTCACAGTTCTCGAGCTCTCTGAGCTTGTTCACGCTGTTGAGGAAGAATTCGGCGTATCCGCTGCAGCAGCAGTAGCAGTAGCAGCTCCCGCAGAGGCAGCAGCAGCTGTTGAAGAGAAGACAGAGTTTGACGTTGTTCTCGCTGAGGTTGGCGCAGAGAAGATCAAGGTTATCAAGGTTGTTCGTGAGATCACAGGTCTCGGCCTTGCAGAGGCTAAGGCTCTTGTTGACGGCGCACCCAAGACCCTCAAGGAAGCAATGTCCAAGGACGATGCTGAGGCTGCAAAGGCTAAGCTTGAAGAAGTTGGCGCAAAGGTCGAACTCAAGTAAGTTTATTTCAATGCAAATTAAAAGAGCGTACCCAATCGGGTGCGCTCTTTTTTCTTTTCTTTAATGAATAATGAATGATGAATAATGAAAAATGAATAATCTTGGCGGGAAAATTGTACTTAAATATATAATGGGTGAGGGCGAAGCCCTCCCTTTATTATTCATTATTCATCAGCGCAAGCGGCTTCATTATAAATTCTTCATTAAATATTTATTTTTTATTCGCTTCGGCTCTCTCTTCAAGATACTCATCATACGTAATCTTCTTATCGTAGAAGCTGCCGGGGGTGACGTCGATAAGTCTGTCGGCAATGGTCTGGATAAACTGGTGGTCATGTGAGGTGAAAATAACGCTTTCGGGGAATTTGATAAGACCCTCGTTGAGTGAAGCGATAGATTCAAGGTCAAGGTGGTTGGTGGGCTCGTCAAGCATCAGCACGTTTGCACCGCTGAGCATCATTTTACACAGCATACAGCGTACTCTTTCGCCACCCGAAAGCACCTTTGCCTTCTTCATTGCTTCTTCGCCCGAGAACATCATTCTGCCAAGCCAGCCTCTTACGTCCGTTTCAAAAACAAGGTCGGAGTAGCGGCGTAACCAGACGCAAAGGCTGTCCTCAACACCGTCAAAAAATTCGCTGTTGTCGCTGGGGAAGTAGGAGCGTGAGGTTGTGACACCCCACTTGATTGTGCCCTCGTCGGGCTCAATTTCCTCTGCAAGAATTTTGAGTAGAGTGGTTTTAGCAACCGTGTCCGTGCCGATAAGAGCAACCTTCTCACGGGGGAGAATAGTAAACGAAACGTTGTCGAGCACCTTTTTGCCGTCAATGGTCTTGCTGACGTTGCTGACTGTCAGCAGCTCGTTGCCAACCTCTCTGTCGGGCTTGAAGGAAATGAACGGAAAACGGCGTGAGGAAACGGGAATTTCCTCAACGTTGATGTTGTCAAGCAGCTTCTTTCGGCTTGTAGCCTGCTTGGATTTGGAGGCGTTTGCGCTGAAGCGTGCAATAAAGTCCTGCAATTCCTTTATTTTTGCTTCTGCTTTCTTGTTCTGCTCGCGAAGCTGGCGCTGCGCCATCTGTGTGTATTCGTACCAGAAATCGTAGTTACCTACGCTCATTGTAATCTTGCCGAAGTCGATATCAACCGTGTGTGTACAGACCTTGTTGAGGAAGTGTCTGTCATGGGATACGACTATAACCGTGCTGTGCAGGTCTATAAGGAATTCTTCGAGCCAGTGGATAGCCTCAACGTCGAGGTGGTTGGTAGGCTCGTCCATAAGCAGAATGTCGGGCTGACCGAAAAGAGCCTGGGCAAGAAGTACCTTAACCTTGATGTCGTTGGGTAGATTCTTCATCTGCTCGTAGTGCAATTCGTTTGTAACGCCAAGACCGTTGTGAAGAATTTCAGCGTCGCTTTCTGCGCTCCAGCCGTCCATTTCGGCAAAGACCTCTTCAAGCTCGCTTATTCTCATTCCGTCCTCTTCCGTGAATTCTTCCTTTGAATAGAGGGCTTCCTTTTCGTCAATTATTTCGCAGAGCTTCGGGTTGCCGAGGAGAACGGTGCGGATAACGTCGCACTCGTCAAAGGCGAAATGGTCCTGACGGAGAATAGACAGCCTTTCGCCGGGAGTAATTACAACCTCACCCTTGTTGGGCTCAATTTCGCCGGAGAGAATTTTGAGGAATGTAGATTTGCCTGCGCCGTTTGCGCCGATAATGCCGTAGCAGTTGCCTCTTGTAAATGTCAGGTCTGCGCCCTGAAAAAGAGTTCTGCCGCCGTACTGAAGGGTTACGTTAATAGCTTGAATCAATTTTTATATATCCTTTCAATTATTGTTTCAAAAAGTATACGAATTTATCATATCGACAAGGGCAACGCCGATGTCGTGAAGATACTTTTCCGATGTTACAAGAAGTGCATCGGGCTGCTTTTTGAGGGTGTTGTCCGCCTCAAAGGTAAGGTTGCCCGTGTAGTTTATTTCTGCAAGCGCCTTTGTTACCTTTTTCCAGTTGACAGTACCGTTGAATGGAAAAATGTGAGCGTCACGCAGGTTGTCGTTGTCGTGCACGTGGAGCGCTTTAAGGTGCTTACCGCCGATTGTGCGTATCATTTCCGCAGGGTCCTCGCCGACCATACCGCAGTGACCTATGTCAAGGCAGGCAACGAAAAGAGGGGAGTCGAGCATATCAAGCATCTGCCTGAAATCCTTGCCTGTGCCGCAGGCACCCGGAACGAAGTTGGTTTCGTCCTTGTTGAATATATCCGAGATTTTGCGGTCACGGCCGCGCCACATATTCTCAAGAGCAATTTTTACGCCTGTTTCTTCCGCAAAAGGCTTGAGCTGTTGATACAGCTTGTAGTTCACGTCGAAATCCGTGCCCTCGGGGTCATAGGTTACGGGGTGTACAACCATTATTTCAACACCGAGATATGCGGAAGCTTCAAAGGCACGCCTTGTTCGTTCAACCATAAATTTGTTATAGGCTTCGTCATTCTTCTTCGCAGTGGGGAAAGGACAGTGTGACTGGGTAAAGGGTACGGAATATCTGTCTGCAGTTTCTTTTACGGGCTTGAGGTAGTCCTTCCAGTTATCTTCTGCAAGTGCACATTTTTCATCGTTAAGGAAAAACATAGAGTAGTCAATTCCGCCAAAGCCGCTCTGGCAGATAATTTCAACTGCCCTCTGGTCGCCGAATCTTTCGCTTAAGGCATCGGTCTGAGTAACAATTCTCATTTTTTAGCCCTCACTTTCCCACATATCCTTCATTATTTTTGCCGCCTTGTAAATGTCACCGCAGCCGAGTGTCAGCACAAGGTCGCCGCTTTCAGCGTTATCGACAATGTAGCATGCAACCTCGTCAAAGGTGTTGAACCACACGCTTCCGGGGATTTTATCGGCAAGCTGGCTTGTGTATACACCCAGCGTGTTAACCTCACGCGAGCCCATAATTTCGGTCATAACAACTCTGTCAGCAATCTGGAGCACACGGGCAAAATCGTCCATAAGGTTGTACGTTCTTGTATATGTGAAGGGCTGGAAAACTGCCCATACACGGTTGAAGCCCATTTCCTTTGCGGCATTGAGTGTTACCTCAAGCTCTGCAGGATGGTGGGCGTAATCGTCAATAACGGTAATGCCGTTGTAAACACCAAGTTTTTCGAAGCGTCTGCCTGCACCGCCGAAGTGCTCAACGGGTGCCTTGCAGGCGGTTACGTCAATTCCGCTTACCCATGCCGCCGCAATTGCCGCAAGCGTGTTGAGCACGTTGTGCTCACCGGGAATTGAAAGCGCAACCTGAGTCAGCTTCCTGCCGCCCGAGCATACGTTGAAACGGGCATAGCCACGTTCAAAAGAAACGTTTTCGGGGTAGAAGTCGCAGTCGGGTGTGTTGCCGAAGGTGACGATGCGCTTATCCGTAATGCCCTCAACAGCCTTTAAAACCTCGGGGTCGGATTTGTTTATAACAAGTGTTTTGGTGGTAAGGTTACAGAACTTTCTGAACGATGAAATAAGGTTATCCATCGTCTTGAAGTAGTCCATGTGGTCTTCGTCAATGTTAAGTATAACCGCAACATCGGGCGAAAGATCCAGGAAGGTGTCAACAAACTCGCAGGCCTCGCAAACAAGATTCTGTGTTTTACCTACTCTGCCGTTGGACTGAATAAGAGGCAGTCTGCCGCCTATAACCGCGCTCGGGTCTGCGCCTGCTTCAATCATAATCTGAGTGAGCATCGAGGTTACGGTGGTCTTGCCGTGTGTACCGCTTATGCACACAGCATTATCGTAAATTCTTGTAATTGCGCCGAAAAGTTTTGAGCGCTCATAGGTAGGAATTCCCGAAGCCTTTGCGGCAACAAGCTCGGGGTTGTCAGGCAGAAGTGCAGCAGTGTAGACAATCATTTCAGCGCCCTCGATATTTTCCGCCTTCTGCGGCATACTTACGGGTATGCCGAGCTTTCTTATTCTGGAAAGCGGCTCGCTTTCGTTAACGTCGGAGCCGGTTACCTCGTAGCCCTCGGCGTGCATAATTTCAGCCAGCGGACACATACCGCTGCCGCCTATACCGATAAAATGAATTCTCTTAATCTGCTTTAAAAGCTCATCTATTGTTTTCAAAAAAAGCCACCTTCTATGCTTATTACTTTCACATTAAAACATTATAACACATATTATGTAACAGAGCAAATTGTTTTAATTTATTTTTTTCGACACGGAGGAAGAAAAAATGAAAAAATTCCTTTTTATCGGAGGCGACAAGCGCAGGTACTATGCCGCACGGTACATTGAAAACGAGGGTCACAGCGTTACTCTTGCGGATGACTGCCCCGAATTTGAATCGCTGGTTGCAGGGGCGGATTATATAGTCCTGCCTCTGCCTGTCAGCCGTGATTCGGTAAGGGTAAATTCACCGCTGAGCCTTGCTCCCGTAACACTTTCAAGGGTGATCAGATCCGTTTGTGAGGGACAGACGGTTTTTGCAGGTATGCCCGATGATGAGTTTGCGAAAGCGCTTGAAAGTAAAGGCGTACTACTTTACGATTACTACAAAAATGAAGCTTTGACAATTCTTAACTCAATCTCCACGGCGGAGGGCGTAATTTTTGAAATAACGGGCAATACGGACAGGGATATTCACGGCTCGAAAATTGCCGTAATCGGCTATGGCAAGGCAGGTTCGGCTATTGCACGCAGGCTCGTTGCCCTCGGTGCGGAGGTAACCGTTGCCGCACGTAAGGAAAGCGCACTTGCACAGGCTGTATCGGATGGCTGTAAAGCAGAGGAACTTTACAATGTTTGCGAAAAAGCAGAAAATTTTGATATAGTGATTAATACGATACCGTCACGGGTTTTAGAAGAGGATTTCATAAAAAAACTCAACAAAGTCTGCCTGATTATAGAGATTGCCTCAGCACCCTATGGTGTGGACTTTGAAGCGGCGGAAAGGTACGGAATAAAGGTGCTTCGTGTGCCGGGTCTGCCGGGCAGAATATCTCCGCAAAGCGCAGGCGAGGCAATCGCCAAAACAATACTAGGGGCGGTGAAACAATGAAAGACGTATCCGTAGGCTTTGCTCTTTGCGGTTCGTTCTGTACTTTTCAGAAAGCGCTTGAGCAGATGCGCCTTTTGATTTCTTGCGGTGCAAGGGTGACCCCCGTAATGTCGGAAAACGCTTACTCAACCGATACTCGCTTCGGCACGGCGGAATATTTCAGAAACGAGATTGAAAGCATCTGCGGCGAAAAAATAATACACACCATTTCCTCTGCCGAACCCGTAGGTCCGAAAAAGATGTTTGACGTACTGCTTGTCGAGCCCTGCACGGGTAACACCCTCGCCAAACTTGCTAACGGCATAACCGACACGGCGGTTACAATGGCGTGTAAATCTCACCTTCGCAACTCACGTCCGCTTGTGCTTGCCGTTTCAACGAACGATGCTTTAGGCAATTCGGCACATAATATAGGAGCGTTGTTGAACTATAAAAACATCTGGTTTGTACCGATGAAGCAGGACGATTACACCAATAAGCCGCGTTCGGTTGTAGCGGATTTCTCGCAGACACAAAATGCAATTAAATCGGCGCTGAAAGGTGAACAGCTGCAACCGATATTTTGTTGAACAAGAAAGAATAAATAATAAATTTGTAAGGGCAAGTGTTACCTCTCACGTATTTTAATGATATATATAACGTTTAAGGGAGGCGAAATGCCTCCCTTACAGTTTTACAACGGGCAATTAGTGATGAATTGTCCCTACATATTTATTTGCTGACTCTGACTTTTATTTTTCGCTTGTTACGGGGATTTTTTCGCTTTCTTTTTTTGATACTCTCTTGTTGTGGATTGCAATAAGTCCGGTTGATACACCGAAGAACACGCACGAAAGAATAATTACAACAGCAACGAGCATCAGCGTACCGATTAATGAATTGTAGGGCTTGTCCTTAAACAGCATTGCCCACATCTGCTGACCGTTTAGGAAGGGATAGGGGTAAAAGCCGTCAACAGCACCGAGAATGATGCACATTATAAAGTATAGTATCGGGAAAATAAGGTTTATGAGTGAATTCTTGACCTTGGGAAGCACCTTGTTTTCAACCGGGAAAAACCACAGTGCGGTGAATACCACGGGCACAATAAGGTGATTCCAGATGTTGATTACGTTTGAAAACCAGATTCCCTTTTCCATCGGGAAGGACTGGCTGAAGGGGAGAAGCACGGTGAAATAAATAATACCCGTTACGCATATGTAAAGAGTAATAGCTCCTCTTAAAAGTTCGTTGTGCGTGAATTTGTAAAGCGGCTTAACACCGAGGTTGCCCAGCGCAAAAAGAATAAGAAAAACGTCAACAAATATGTTCGATTCGTTTGTGAACATTCTCAGAAATGCCGCTCCGCTGACACCGTTTGTGATTATCTTGTTTTCAAGCAGATAATCCATACGGGGGCGCAGAATTGCCTCATAGCTGAAAATGTGGTGTGCCATAAGCAATAAGCCGAGGATACCGAAGATAAGCAAAAATACCGAAAAGGGCTTGCTGTCAAGCTTGCTTTTTTTCATTGCGTGACCTCCGTTAATTCTTCAGACTTTGTACCGGTGCGGGAATTCTGCCGCCGCGGGAAATGAACTTTGCGGGTGAGATTTTGCTTATATCCATAACGGGGCCGCCGCCGAGAAGTCCGCCGAAGTCGAGCTCATCGCCGACGGTTTTGCCTATAGCGGGAATAACTCTTACGGCAGTTGTTTTGCTGTTAATCATACCTATTGCGGCTTCGTCAGCAATAATTGCGGCAATAACCTCGGCAGGTGTGTCGCCGGGAATATTAATCATATCAAGGCCGACCGAGCATACAGCAGTCATAGCTTCAAGGCGCTCAATGCTCAGCGCACCGCTTCTTGCAGCATCAATCATACCTGCGTCCTCGGTTACGGGAATGAAAGCGCCCGAAAGACCGCCAACATGGGATGAAGCCATTATGCCGCCCTTTTTGACTGCGTCGTTGAGCAATGCAAGTGCGGCGGTTGTGCCGTGACAGCCGCATTGTTCAAGACCCATTTCCTCAAGGATGTGCGCAACCGAATCACCGATAGCGGGTGTAGGCGCAAGCGAAAGGGCAACAATGCCGAAGGGCACGCCGAGTCTGCGTGAAGCCTCTTTGGCAACAAGCTGACCCACACGGGTAATTTTAAATGCGGTTTTCTTGACAACATCGGCAACGTCGGTAAGGTTACCGTCGGGAATCTTTTTGAGCGCGTTGCTTACAACACCGGGGCCTGAAACACCTACGTTGATTACGCAGTCCGGCTCACCTGCGCCGTGGAAAGCGCCTGCCATAAAGGGGTTGTCTTCGGGTGCGTTGCAGAAAACAACGAGCTTTGCAGGTCCGATACAGCCCTTGTCTGCCGTAGCTTTTGCCGCATCAACAACTATCTGACCCATAAGCGCAACGGCATCCATATTGATACCTGCCTTTGTTGAGCCTATGTTAACGCTTGAGCAGATGTGCTCCGTTACTGCAAGTGCCTCTGGAATACTGCGGATGAGTGCCTCATCGCCGGCAGCAAAGCCCTTCTGTACAAGTGCGGAATAGCCGCCGATAAAGTTGACGCCTACAGTCTGTGCCGCTCTTTCAAGAGTCTTTGCATACTCAACGGGGTTGCCGCCCGAGCAGGCGGAAACCATAGCAATCGGCGTAACGGAAATACGCTTGTTGATAATCGGAATACCGTATTCCTTTTCTATCTTCTCGCCCGTGCTGACAAGGTGTTCAGCTTTGCGGGTGATTTTGTCATAAACCTTGTCACAGCTTTTCTTGATATCGCTGTCACAGCAGTCGAGCAGGGAAATTCCCATAGTAATCGTGCGTATGTCGAGGTGCTCCTCCTCGATCATCGCAATGGTTTCGAGTATATCGCCTGTGTTCATCATAGTCGGTTTCCGCCTTTTCAGATTCTGTGCATGGAGTTGAAAATATCCTCGTGCATAACGTGGATTTTCAGGTTGCTCTCTTCGCCGTAAGCTTTAAGCTTATCGGAAAACTCTGTGTATTCAAGCTTCATTTCAGCTGTGTCTACAAGCATAATCATACAGAACATATCCTGCAGGATTGTCTGCGAAACGTCAACAACGTTAACGTCGTGCTCAGCACAGAATGTCGAAACCTTTGCAAGTATACCAACCGTGTCCTTGCCAACAACAGTAATAACCGCTCTCATAAATATCTGCCTTTCGTAATAGAGATAATTTAACTTATTAATTTTACCATAAAATTATAATTAAAACAAGGCTTTAAAGGTGATTGGATATAAAAAGAACGCATAGCGGTTATCAGCTATGCGTTCTGAAACTTATTTGTTTTACGTTATACGGAAAATCTTTCGACAAATTCTATAATAGGTGTGTTGTCATCGAGCCCGTGCGGGTGGTGACCGCAGTTCTGTCTGCCGATAACAACGATTGTTCCGTTGCTTTCGCTGTAATATTTCTCAAGAACAGCACCATTTTCTTCGTAGGGCACAGTAGTATCGTCGGTGCCGTACAGCAATATAACAGGAATTTTGTTTTCCAGAAGAAGATGAATTTTGTCAATCGGATGCTCGCGGTAACAAATCAGCCGGGAAAGGTCAATTCCCGTGGCATTGATAAATTCGGGCAACATACTATTATCGGAGGCTTTTCCGAGACCCGCAGGACAGGAAAGCAGATTCATTACGGGCGCATCAAGATAAAGTGCCGAAACACATTCGGGGTACTTGGCGGCAAATTTAACCGCAACAAGTCCGCCGCAGCTCATACCTACGGGGATACACTTTTTGTAAAGACCGTATTCCGAGGATAAAAAATCTGCAAAACGCTTCTTTCTGTCGAGGTCCTCTTCAAGACACCATCGTGTGATATTATCAACATAAGCAAGGTGCCAGCCTCTGTTAAGCATTTCGATTTCAAATTCGGGAAAAGCATTGAAATATTCGGTTTTCAGCAACCAGTTTCTGCTTTCGTTTGCCTCTTTCGGGAAAACAAGGGTTGCCTCCTGACCCTCAAATAAAAATTCAATACACCTGAAGCCGTTCCAGATTGTTTCTGTCATTTCTCCCCACCGCCTTTATTCAAATATAAGAGAATCGGTAAATTAAATCAACGGCTTGTTATAAAGAGTAAAATTATATCAATAAACAACATATATCGGTGAATTGCTGACGTTCAGCTTTCTGCCGATTCCTATTTCGTTGCCGTACATATCAAAGGCTTTGTAATCGCCTTCGGGTGCAGCGATTTTAGCTTTTTTACCAAGACTGTAATATACTTCAATTTTCTTTCCGTTTTCGGTATATTCATCAATTATGAGGTTCTTTTCGTTTGAAATATTCCTGACGAAATCCGCCTTGCCGAGAAAACGGATAACCGTTGCGTAAGCAATCACCGCTTCGGTTGGCTGCATATATTCGTTGAAAAATGCAAAGTTATTTATATCGTTTTCGGGCGTAACGGTTTTTCTGAATGCAAAGGAAACAAAACCTTTTGCTCCTGTTGAGCGGGTGTAAAGCGCTTTGCAGGCGATTGTTTTGGCATCCGTGCCGCCTACTCCGCTTTCGCTGTTGAAGCCGCCGCTTGAAAGTCCTGCCGATTTCGTAAGCGATAGCATCCTGCTCATATAGTCATAGTAATTATCGAGTCCGTCGTGGTTGTGATAACCGAAATTGTCGAGCAGATTTTTGTTAATCAGCTCTGCGGATTTCTGATAGAAAACAAGGTTGCTTTCTCTTTCTGCAACCGCAAGTCCGCCTGAATAAACGTATGCTGTCGGATTTTCAGCTTTGATAATTGTTGCGGTTTTTTCAAGAAGTGAAAAATATTCTTCGGGAGTGCCGGCAAAGAAATGAAAGTTCGGTTCATTCCATATTTCCCACAGAATGTCGGGGTTATCAGCATAATGCCCTGCAACCTTATCGGCAAAATCCGACCAGATATTTTCATCGGGCGGACAAGTCCAGCCGGTTGATTCATCGTAATTTTCTTTGTACTTATCTGCGGCAGACCATTTACCTGCGTTGAAGCCGAAAAGCCAGTTGTATTTCATATTCCGTTCGTTGACTTTGCCGATAAGTAAATCCTGCACGGAAAAATTAACGTCGCCGTAAGCTTCGCTCTGCATTGCGCCCCAACCAACGCTGTCCTCACGAACAAGATTCACACCGAGATATTTCGCAATATCAAGAATTCTGTCCACGGATTCTTCCGCGGTGTAATTCGGAAGCTGAAAGCCTTCGCCCCAGGTATATGCTCGGGTTATATACGGCTGAATACCGTAGTAAAAGCTGTTGTTTGCCTGTTCGTTTTCAGGAAGAATGCCGATATTGAAACAGTATTTGCTTGTATCGGAAAGCTTGATTTCTACGGTGAAAATTCCGTTTTTATCGGATGAAAAAGCGAAGGTGTTATACGGTAGATCGGAGTTGAATGCAACATATCCTCGCTTGTAAAAACCCGTCTGCTCACTTCTGACGGAGATTTTTGCTTTTGTGCCGTCAAGAGAATCATCAAGGCATTCAACAACAACCCTGATTTCCTCGTCAGGCTCAAACAGATTGCCGTTACCTGCAACACCGAAACACAGGGTTTCACTTTCGCCGTTTATGTAGTATTCGATTTTAGCTTCCGTCTGCGTGATAACGAGCTGTTTTTCAGGGAGCAAACCAACGAAAAACATATCAAAAGCAAACATAACGGATAGCAGGAACGAAATGAATTGTGTCATATTTTTCTCCTTTCAAAACCATATTAATTACTGTTTCGAAAAGCATACTGTTTGCAGCCATTGCATTTCTTCTTGTTCGGATAATAGATAAGAGATAATAAAGAACAGATAATAACATAAACAACGCCCAAAAAATTTCGTTCGCTTTTATCTATTATTTATTCAATATTATCTCCCATCTTAGCCTCGCAAGAGGCGCTGTTTGGCCCGCCCGAAGGGATTCGAACCCCCGTCCTTCAGAATCGGAATCTGCTGCGATATCCAGCTTCGCTACGGGCGGACAACGTTATTATTATAAACGCTGAATAAATAAAATTCAAGGCTTTTTTGTAAGATGCTTATATCAACCGTTACTGATAATAAATCTCCTGATGATACCTTTAATTTTTCGGTTTTATTCCGTATAATGTAATCAACAAAAACGAAGCGGTGCTGAAAGGAGCTTGCGAAAAAATGAAAACAAACATAGGAGAAAATATTGCTTACTACAGAAGGCTGAATGCAATGACTCAGGAAGAGTTAGCCGAGCGGTTGAATGTTTCTGCACAAGCGGTTTCAAAGTGGGAACAGAAAATCAACTCACCCGATATTATGCTTTTGCCCGAAATTGCGGATGTATTTAGCATAAGCACAGATGAGCTGTTCGGCAGGAAGACAAATACCGAGCCTGTGTTTGAGCTTGTAGAAAGCGTACCGTGGGAGGACGACAGGAAAATCCGAGTTGCAGTTTATCACGGAAAAAAGCTTATGCAGCAATCGGCTTATGAGCTTGAGCAGGGCTCAAACGCAATCAATATTCATTTCGATTACGGAACCGAATATAAGATACACGGTATTTGTAAATTGTATTTATAAAATTATCCGCAGTTAGAGGTGTAAAGGTGTATGCCATTACACCTCTTTGATAATAACCATGGTGAATAAGTCCATATCTAATTCTATTTTATCGGTGGTTTTCATAAGTTCGGTGTTGTGGCTTTTGTCGAGCAGGTAAATTTCGTATGTGCCTTCTTTGCCGAAATCGAGGGATATCTTTTTGGTTTGGGTGTCGTCATTTTCGCTGTAGTGGGTTATAATTGACGTAGATTTGCCGTTTACGTCAACACCGCACAGGGAATAGATATTTTCAATTTTGTTGTCTGCTTTTATTTCCTTAACGCAGTTGTAAAGCATACCGTACCAGTAAAGCGGATAGTAGCCGGGCAGCTTTTCATAGGTATAATAATCGAATGCGCCGTTGAAGCAGGACGGACGGGTGTCGTAATACATCAGCATATCTATGGGAGCCTGCTGTGCTTCTGATATACATGCCATGGTAAAGGCGGCTCCCTTTACGCCGTGGATAGCCTTGATTGAATAGAGGTAGTCCTCTTCCCAGCCCCGGACATAGTTCCACTCGTTGAGTATGCTCTCTGCTTTTTCGTAGCCATACTTGACAGTAAGGGCTTTCATGCGCTCTGCTTTGGCTGTCATATCCATAGGCTCGGTGCAGTAAATGTGCCAAGAGAAAAAGTCCATCGGTACGTTTCTTTTCTGCATTTCGCAAAGAAAATCCTCTGCCCATTCTTCGTTGTGCGCTAAGGCAGGACCTCCGATTTTAAGGTGGGGGAAACAGGCTTTCAGGTGCTTGGCGGTGATTTCGTACAAATCAAAAAACTGTGCCTTTGTGCCGCCCCAGGTGCGTTTGTTGGTTGACTCGTCGGGGTCAAGGTCGGGTTCGTTCCAGATTTCCCAGTACGGCATATCAAGCTCATATCCGTTTGCCCAGCCCTCGTTATAGTGGCGGATTATGTGTTCACAGATTACTGCCCACTTTTTAAAATCCTTGGGCGGAAGCGTGCCGTGCTTTTTAATCTGGTGCTCAATCGTTTGACCAAGGCGGAAAAAGGTTTTGGTTCCTGCATCAAGGCAGACTAAAATGCTTTCATCCGTGCAGGCGAAATCGTAGGAGTCGGGGTCGTACGGGTCAGCATCGAAATTCGGAAAAATAAAGGTGATGTCGTGGCTGTACGGGCCGCCGTAAATGCCGCAAACAGCCGAATCGTGGTTTCTGCTGTAGGGGATTCTTGCCGCCTTGTAGTCTGCAAAATTGCTGCGTAGTTGGTCGGTTGCGTGGCGCTTGTGCCACGGGCCGCCGTTGGTGGCGTTGAGTATTTTGAATTTCTTTCCTTCTTGGTTGAGGTTGAATTTTAATGTTTCCATAGCAAAAACTCTTTTCTGTTTTGAATGATTTCATTCTATTGTTTTTTGAAATTAAAATCAAGCATAATTTATACTGTGCTTGCTCTTTTTTCCGGCTTATGGTATTATATTTTTAATCCTTAATCCGAAAGGAACGAGTTATGAAAAACAGTTCATCTATAGTCTTTACAGGCGATATAGGCTTTGACCGATTTATGTACGGCAGGTGGAATGACGAGGAGCTGATTTCGGGCGAAGTGCTCGGGTTTATGCGCTCGGCTGACCACGTTGTTGCCAACGTTGAGGGGCCCGTTGCGCCCGTTGAGCAGAACACAACTACCGACGGTGCAAAACAGCTTCTCCACACAATTGACCCCGAAGCCGTAAAGGTGCTCAACAACTGCCACGCCGATATATGGAACATCTGCAACAACCATATTATGGACGCAGGTGAATACGGTATTAAGAGCACGCTCGACATTGCCGCCCAAAACGGTGTTCAGACTATCGGTGCGGGTATGAACATATTTGAGGCACGCAAGCCCGTTATTTTAGATGAAGCAGGCGGAATAGGTATGTTCGGTGTCGGCTATCAGCGTGCTTGCCGAAAGGCGGACGAAAACAAGGCAGGCTGTTACAGCTGGAGCGACCTTGACGAAATACAGAATACGATAAACGAAATTAAGGCGAAGTGCCGCTGGTGTGTAGTTGTTGCCCACGCAGGCGAGGAGTTCACGCCTCTGCCCTCACCCTATACAAGAGACCGTTATCACCTTTATCTTGAAATGGGCGCAGATATTGTTGTGGCGCATCATCCGCATGTGCCGATGAATTATGAAACAGTAGGCGATAAGGTTATATTCTATTCACTCGGCAATTTTATTTTTGATACGCCGTACCAGCGTTCGCAGTTCAACACCGAGTTCGGTCTGCTTGTTAAAATCAATTTCACCGAAACCGACTTTTCGTGGGAGCCTATGGGGCTTGAAATTGTAAGAGGTGACGAGCGCGTTGTGAAAGCGGATTTGCCGAGGATTTTCACCGACGTGCAGGAGGAGGAATACAAGCTTCTCTCACCGCTTTCGGCTAAAATGCATATCGCTGCCACAAAACGGCAGATGGCTTTCCTGAACCCAGACCGATTTAAGAACGCAACAGAGGAAGAGTGGGCAGAGCACTTTGCAGAGCCTTTGAGAACGGGACGTGTTCCCGGCGAAACGCTCGATTTTTTTATCCTTGTTCCCCTTGCCGAAAAAGAAAAGGAAAAGGCGTGGGAAAAGAGTAAATTAGAGGACGTAAAAAAATATATTCTGGAGCAGATGTAAATATTTAGTTTATTTGTAAGAATTTTGTTCCTTATTTTTAATTAAATAAACTGTAAAATAACCTTAGGTAAGTTCAGCTTAACTTATTCTGAGGAGAAATACAGATGAAAATAAAAACAAAGGGCTTAAGCTACGAAAAGGTTGTGGCTTTGCCGAGGTGTGAACACTTCGAGCCGAAAAAGCCTAACATTCTGCTTTCAAGCGTTATCCGCCTTGTGGCAATACCCGATTTGCTTGCGACAAAGTTCACGTATACCACGGAGCGTATGGAGGAAACAGAAGGTAAGCCCTGCCTTATTCTGATGAACCACTCCAGCTTTCTTGATTTGGAAATAGCATCAAAAATATTTTACCCCAAGCCCTACGGTATAGTCTGCACATCGGACGGCTTTGTCGGCAAGAAAACGCTTATGAGTATGATAGGCTGTATTCCGACCCGCAAATTCGTCAGCGACTTTACGCTGATTGAGGATATGAAGTACCTGCTTAAGGAGAAAAACACAAGCGTGCTGATGTACCCTGAGGCAAGCTATTCGTTTGACGGTACGGCAACAGCTTTGCCGAGGAAAATGGGTGTGCTTCTCAAAAGGCTCGGTGTACCCGTTGTTACGGTAATCACAAAAGGCGCTTTTGCCCGTGACCCGCTTTACAATATGCTCCAGAAGCGCAAGGTGAAGGTCAGCGCTCACGTGAAATGCCTGCTGACACCGCAGGAAATTAAAGAAAAGTCCACAAAAGAGATGGACGAGCTGTTGGACAAGGAGTTCAGCTTTGATAATTTTGCCTGGCAGAAAAATAACGGCGTTGAAATTAACGAGCCGTTTCGTGCCGACGGTTTGCACAGAATACTGTATAAGTGCTGTGAATGCGGTAACGAGCAGAAAATGAACGGCAAGGGCACACGCCTTTCCTGCGGTAACTGCGGTAAGCAGTGGGAGTTAACGTCCCTCGGAGAGTTAACGGCAACTGATGGCGTAACCAAATTTTCCCATATACCCGATTGGTATGCGTGGGAGAGAAAATGTGTGCGTGAGGAGCTTGAAAGCGGCACATACAATATGGAAACCGATGTTGTAATCAGAATGATGGTCGATTATAAAGCAATTTACAACGTAGGCACTGGTAAATTAAAGCACACGGTTGACGGCTTTCAGCTGACGGGCTGTGACGGAAAACTGAATTACGAACAGAATCCGCTTGCAAGCTACGGGCTTTATGCGGATTATTTCTGGTACGAGATAGGCGATGTTATCTGTATAGGCAATAATGATGCGCTGTATTACTGCTTTCCGCAGGATAATACACCCGTTGCTAAAGCAAGACTGGCGGCAGAGGAGCTTTATAAAATAACAAGGCAAAAACGAAAGAAAAAATAAATAAAGACGAAGCAGGGCGGTTGCCACGCTTCGTCTTATTTTTATCTGCAAAGAGCAAATTTGTCGCTTTCTTTTAAATCAAGCAGAGTTATTACGTCCTCAAAATTCTGCTTGACTTCGGCTAATACGGATTGCTTGTGTGAATCGCTGCCGAGGTAGAATTTACAGCCGCAGTCCTTTGCTATGTGGTAGGGCTTAAGTAAAATTTTCTTTGCTTCCTCGCTCATATGAAGTGTTTTCATATTCAGCTCAATTCCCAAAGCTTTTTTTGCACAGTCGTCAAAAAAAGCGTACATTCTTTTTTCGTCAAGCAGCTTTATAACCTCGGGCGTTTGCTCCTTTAAAATATGTCCGCAGGTAAGGTGGGCTATGCCGATTTTGTGCCACGGCAAATCCATCTGAAGCAGTGCCTCGTTGCGCTCAAACCACAGCCTTGCCGCCTCTTCGGGGGACTGAATTTTCGTCCTCACCGTGGTGCCGTCAAGGTGCATGTGTGTTGTGGCAACCGTTACAAAGTCAAACTTTTTAAGCCTTTCGGGGCTTATGCCGAAAACGAAATTGTAGTCCATGTCTGCTTCCGCACCGAAAAGAAACTGCGTATTTTCGCCCTGCGGTAAGGGTAAAACAGAGCACACCGGCCCGAAATAATGCTTGTCAAGCCATTCAGCTTCGCTTTCAACCGTTTCGTCCCAGAAATGGTTGGTCAGGCAGATTTTTTTATATCCGTTTTCTTCGGCGTAGCGGAGTAAGGCTTCGGGAGTCTGCTTTTCGTCCTTACAGCAGCTTGAAACCGTGGAATGGATATGAAAATCGTGGTCTGCAACAAATCTCATAATATCATCTCCGTATTACCAAGTGTACCAGGGCAAATCGTTTTCCGAATATGCCTGTTGAATTTCAAATCCTTTTTCTTTAAGTAATGGTACAATCTTTTCTTCGGATTCTTCAATATCGGTGAATCCGTAAAGATCAAGAGTAGTTTTGTCTTTAAACAGTATAACATAAGACGGGGCTTCGATTATTTCGTTATATCCGTTGGTTCTTGCGGAAATAAAATAAACGCTGTGAACATCATCATAAGAAAAATAAGTGTATTTAAAGCTGAATTCGTCTTTTACAAAGCTGAGCTTATCTTCGTAGAATCGTGTTTCAGAGGACATAACCAATACGGTGAAAAAAGAGGCAACAAGAACAGAAACAGCCATAAGAACGGCAAAGAACATTCGCATACCTTTCGGATTTAAGGCTTGATTAAGGTCTTTAAGCTTTTGAGCAGATATGTTTTTGCGGGGGATATACTGAGAAAGGAAAAACATACCGCACAATGCGCAAATTACGGCAGGCAGAAAGCCTGCATACCAGGGAGCACAAAGGACAGCAACAGCATCCTCGGCTACAATATGGTTGTGTATTGCAAACAGTGAGCAGAAAATCAAGCACGAAGGCAGCAGACAAATCAAAAAGGATTTGATTAAGTGAACAGGTTTATTAAACTCGTTTGCACTATACTGAGAATTGCATTCATCAGAAATGAAAGTATAGTTCTTGCTTTCCGGAGAGGATAAAAAAGCCAACAACTCTTCTTCGTATTTTAAAAGCTGATTTTTTTCTTGTTGCTTTTTATAGTGCTTTACAGCTTTTTCACGGTTGCCGTTTATTAAGCCGGAGTAACAGATGTCCGTTGAAAAACGCATAAACATAAGTCTGTCACGGTTCTTTTGCAGGTTGAGAAAGAATTTGCTGTCAATGCTTGAAGTGTCATCTATTTTGCGGAAATCAAGGTCTTGCTCCTTTAATTTGTACCATCTTTTATAGTGGTCAAACAGCCCGTGACGTACATCTTGGTCATTAAGTGCTAACTTTCCGATTTCGGGCAGGATACCGTCTGTGATTTCAGTTAGAGCCGAAAAGCAACATTCCATACGCTCGGCGTTTTCGATTGATGAAAAATAACAGCATTTAAAATTCTTTCTGTCAAGATAGGGCAATATATCGACAAGATGATAATGCAGCTTGCTGTTTTTGTGAAGATAAACAAGACAGCAAAGAGAATTCGGTTGTTCGTAGGTGCTGCTTTTCTTGACATATTTGAATACAAGCTTTATAAGATTGAATTCAATGCTGTACAGGCAGACTTTTTTGTGGTTCTCTGCTGCGTGGGTTAATACATCGCTTTTGTTTTCAGCATAAGAACGGCAAAGTTCAATGAACTTTGCTGTGATTTTTTCCATATTTATGTTCTCCTCAAGCCCTTGGGATAGTGGTTTTTCGCTGTGCCGTTTGATACCTTGACTCCGCCCACAGCACAGCCGTCCACCGTAACAACAGCCCAGCCGTTTTCGCAGGAAACGCTTATTTCTTCGCCGTGGAGATATTTTTTGATTTCCTCGCTGTCGGCTTTAAGTTCAATTTTTCTCTTGAATTTATCGCCCATAGCCATAAAAAACTGGTGGTGAGGCTGAATGTAATTCTTCTTGATTTCGCCTATAGTCACTCCGCAACAGAAGGCTGTGCCCTTCGGCACGTCAAAATCGGGTGTGAAATAAACGGGGTTGCCGTTGTGTAATTTTACGTTTTCTTTATCGTAATCAGTCAATACGCTGTCAAGAAAATCGAAAACGGTTTTATCAATTTTTTCTGCTTTAATTTTCAGGGGAAGAGCGTATTCTTCTGGTGCGGTGTTGTGAAGCACAGCCATAAACTGGCCCTCACCCTTGGATTTATGGGGGTAAAACCGCCTTGCAAAATTAATGTTTTCACAGCGGCAGCCGTCGAACTTTATGCCGTCTGCCGTGGCAAGTCTTACATTTTCCTTAACGGGCACTATTTCAAAATCGGGGTGATTTGTCAGAAATTCATCAATCAACATTTCGTTTTCTTCGAGGGAGTAGGTGCAGGTAGCGTATACTATGTAACCGCCGTTTTTAACGCAAGCGGCGGCATTTTCAAGTATGCCGCTTTGCCTTTCGGCGCACATTCTTACGTTGTCCTCGCTCCACTCGTCAATGGCTATATCGTCCTTACGGAACATACCCTCACCCGAACACGGTGCGTCAACCATAACAAGGTCAAATACTTTCGGGAAGGTCCTGGCAAGCTTTTTTGTGTCCATACAGGTTGTGACGGTGTTTTTTAAGCCAAGTCTTTCAACGTTGCCTGTAAGAATCTTACAGCGTGAGGCTATGATTTCGTTTGAAACCAGCACGCCGTTTTTACCGAGCTTATTTTTTATCTGTGTGCTCTTGCCGCCGGGAGCGGAGCAGGTGTCTAAAATATACCAATCAGGCTGGATTTCAACACATTCTGCCGTCGCCATTGCACCGGGGTCCTGTACGTAAATCATACCAGCGTGGTGGTAGGGGTGGTTACCCACCTTGTCAAATTCAAGGTAGTAGCCCGTTTCAACGTAGGGGATTTTTTCCCTGCCGAAGATATTTATTTTTTCAAAATCCTGCAGGCTTATTTTGTCTGTGTTGACTCTGTAAGCCTTTACTGCACTTTCGTGCATAGCTTTTTCAAAAGCGTCGTACTCGTCACCGAGGATTTTTTTCATACGCTGGGTAAAAGCGGAAGGTAACTCTTTCATTCTTTTTCACTCATTTCAATATGAAGCATACACATTGCCGTTGCGGTAATTGCGGCTGTTTCCGTGCGCAGTATTCTGCTGCCCAGCGATATTGCCTCACCGCCAACCTCTATAGCCGTTTCAACTTCTGTTTCCTCAAAGCCGCCTTCGGGACCTATCAGTATGCCGACTTTCATACCGCTTTTAATTTTATCCAGTGCCGCTTTCGTTGCCGCCATACCGTCCTTGTTTTCGTAAGGTACAAGGAAAAGGTCAAGTGCTTTTGCCTCTTCAAGCATCTGCTTAAAGGACAAAACGTTGCCTACTTCGGGTATAACCGTGCGCTTAGACTGCTTTGCGGCGCTTTCGGCAATTGCCTGCCAACGGCTTATCTTGGCATTTTTCTTTTTATCATCTAATTTTACTACACAGCGGTTCATTTCAACAGGCACGATTTTTGAAATGCCGAGTTCAACCGTTTTCTGTATTATAAGCTCTAACTTGTCCGCTTTGGGTAAGCCCTGAAAAAGTATTATTTCAACGGGCAATTCCGTGCTCTGGTAATTTTCGCAGGTGATTTTTACAATTGCCGTGTCAGAGTCAAGGCTTTCAATTTCACAAAGGTGGCTTTTGCCAAGACTGCTTACAAGCAACTCGTCACCCACGTGCATACGAAGCACGTTTTTTATGTGGTTGAAATCTGTGCCGTCAATATAAAATAAGTCACCCTGACGCTTTGATTCGTCAACAAAAAAATTAAACATTTTCAGTTACCCTTAAATTCTGTATTTCTTTACAAAGTACGCAAGTCTCTTGAACATTACGCCCGTAATAATACTGATTGAGCCTGTCTTTATAAAGTTGAACGCAACCGCAAACCAGAAGGCATCCTTGAATATTGCCGCAGCACCCTCGCCCATATACATCGGGAAAATAATAAAGCGGTTGGTAACAAGTGCAACAGCCGTACCGATAAGGCAGGCGGGAATAAGCGAAATAACAGCCGCCTTTATACTCTTCTTTTTGCGGTAAACAATTGAGGGCAGAAGGATAAACGAGGTTGTCATGATTGCGTTTGCAAGCTCGCCCACACCGCCGCTTGAGCTGTTGGTGATACCGATTATTTCTTTGAGAATACAGACTATAACGCCTTCAACCGGTCCGAAAAGCAGACCTGTCAGCAAAATAAAAACGTTGCTGAAATCAAGTTTGAAATAAGGCGTTGTCGGAAAAATCGGGAATGAGAAAAAGCTCAGCGCGTAGCTCAGCGCCACAAAAAGAGCGATGAATACAATTCGCTTTGTTGTCATTTTTTTGGCTTTGCTTTCGGTTTTGATTTCTGACATAAATATCACCTCAAAAAATATTTGCGGATATTCTTCAAGAAAAAAGAAGCCCCCGAAAATTAAGGGGGCTTCTTAAAATCAAACACAATAAGTGTTTTGCAAGGTGTACACCTTGCCTTTTCCCATCCGGACTGTTACCGTCGGTATCGGAATTTCACCGATTCGGGGAAAACCGCAGCCGATTTTCCTTCGCAGACTAAGAATATATATTCATCACTGCCGGTGAGGATTTCCACCTCGCCCCAAAGAATATTCACTTCGGTTTTATTATAAGCCTGTCCGGGTGGGCTGTCAACAGTTTTTTATTTGTGATATTTAATGTATTTTTCTTTACAAAAAAAGTTATAGATGCTATATTAAATATGTATGTACTTATTAAAGAAAGGTAATGTTTACTATGGATAAGCAAAAGCTTCTTGAAGTTCAGAAATCCGTCAGAGAACAGCTTGACGGCTGTGTGAATTTCTGGCTGAATAACGGTATTGATAGGGAAAACGGCGGTGTTTACACCTGCCTTGACCGTGAGGGTAAAATCTATTCAACAGACAAAAGCGTCTGGATGCAGGGCCGCTGTGCGTGGACCTTTGCCTGGCTTTGCAAAAACTACGGTGTAAAGTCCGAGTGGCTCGAGGCAAGCAAGTCCTGCCTTGACTTTATGGAAAAGTGTTGTATGAACCGTGAGGCAGGCGACAGAATGTATTTCACCGTTACCGGTGACGGAAAGCCGCTTCGCCAGCGCAGATATTATTATTCTGAGGCATTCTATGCAATTGCAAATGCCGAATATTACGGAGTAACGGGCGATGAAATCTGCCTTGAAAGAGCACGCAAGGCTTACGATATGTACTGGAACCTCTGGCACGGTATGCCCGACCCGACAGGTCTCGGCGCAAAGACTAACCCCGAAACACGTACGGGCAGGGGCTTTGGTCTGCCGATGATTTACCTTAATATGACCGCAATTATGCTCGGTGTTGACCCTGAAAGAAAGGCTCTTTATGAGGAGAGGGCAGAGGGCTGTGTAAGCGATATATTAACCTATCACCTTCACCCTGAGCTTGGTTGTCTGCTTGAAAACGTAGGTCCCGACGGCGAAGCAAGGCTTGAATTCACCGAGGGCAGAGTAATCAACCCCGGCCACGATATAGAGGGCGTATGGTTCCTGCTCGAACACGCAAAGCGTACGGGCAACAAGGAGCTTGTTGAAAAAGCCGAGCTTATCTTCAATCTCGCTTTCGATGCAGGCTGGGACAAGGAATACGGCGGACTGCTGTATTTCATCGATGCACTGGGTCTTCCTCCCGAAAGCTATGAGCACGATATGAAGCTCTGGTGGCCTCACAACGAAATTCTTATTTCTGCGCTGATGCTTTACCGTGACACGGGCAAGGAAGAATACCTTGACAAATTCTATATGACCTTTGACTATTGCCTTAAGGTTTTCTATGACAAGGAATTCGGCGAGTGGTACGGCTATCTTCGCCGTGACGGTAAGCCCACAATGCCTCCCTGCAAGGGCTCAACCTTCAAGGGTCCCTTCCACCTGCCGAGAATGCTCGTAATGGTTGATAAGATGATTGACGAACTCACAAAGTAACAAAACAGAAAAGAGGATATAAAAATGGACGTAACAAAATATCAGGGTGTTATCCCTGCTTTCTATGCTTGCTATGACGATAACGGTGAGATTTCCCCCGAAAGAGTAGAAGCTTTCACACGCTGGCTTATTGAAAAGGGTGTCAAGGGCGTTTACGTCGGCGGCAGCTCAGGTGAATGTATTTACCACGGCGTTGAAGAACGCAAAACCGTGCTTGAGCACGTTGTAAAGGCTGCCGAGGGCAAGCTGACAATCATTGCTCACGTTGCTTGCAACAACACCCGTGACAGTATGATTCTCGCCGCGCACGCAGAAAGCCTCGGTGTTGATGCTATTGCCGCAATTCCTCCTATCTATTTCAAGCTTCCCGAGCACGCAATTGCAAAATATTGGAACGATATTTCTTCCGCTGCGCCCAACACGGATTTTATTATCTATAACATTCCCCAGCTTGCAGGTGTTGCTCTTACTCTGCCTCTGCTTCGTGAGATGCTCAAAAACCCGAAGATGATCGGTGTTAAGAACAGCTCAATGCCCACAATGGATATTCAGGTGTTCAAGCACGAGGGAACACTCGGCGGCAGAGATTTCGTTGTTTTCAACGGTCCGGACGAGCAGTTTATCAGCGGTCTTCTCATCGGTGCGGACGGCGGTATCGGCGGCACATACTCCGCAATGCCCGAGCTTTATCTCAAGCTCGTCGAGCTTCTTAACAGCGGCGAAATTGAAACCGCACGCAAATTACAGAATGACGTAAACAACATCATTTATAAGCTCTGCTCTGCAAAGGGTAATATGTATGCCGTAATCAAGGCAACGCTGAAAAAGCGTGTTGGTCTTGAGCTCGGCGGTGTGCGTGAGCCTCTTGCAAACCTTGTTGAGGCAGACGACGCAATTGTTGACGAGGCAGTTGAAATGATTAACAAGGCGATAGAAACATATATTATCTGAGGGGAAAATTTTTAATTTATGCTTGACAGTATTGTAGCCTCGATAAGTGATGCGCTGTACAGCTATGTGCTTATCATTCTCCTTGTTGCGGGCGGTCTTTATTTCACCTTCCGTACAAAATTTGCACAGTTCAGACTTTTTAAAGAGCAAATCAGAGCGGTCACGGAAAAGCCTGCCGACGGCAAGGGCGTTTCGTCCTTCCAGGCGCCTATGGTTTCAACCGCCTCCCGTGTCGGTACGGGTAACATCGTCGGTGTTTCAACCGCACTTTGTCTTGGCGGCTTCGGCTCAGTTTTCTGGATGTGGCTGATTGCGATTATCGGTTGCGCTTCTGCCCTTGTGGAAAGCACTCTCGCACAGATTTACAAAAAGAAAACCTCTGACGGTTGCAGCGGCGGCCCTGCATACTATATCGAAGCGGCACTTAAAAGCCGTCCTTTGGCACTCGTTTTTACAGGATTCCTTGTTGCAACGTTTGGTTTCGGCTTTAATATGCTTGCTTCGTATAACCTGCAGTCCACCTTTTCGGGCTACAGCTTTTATAGCGAAAAGACGTCGCCGTGGATAATCGGCTTCATCCTTGCCGCTATTGTTTGCTACTGCCTTATGGGTGGCGGCAAGCGTGTTATTAAGGTAACGAGCTTTATGGTGCCGATTATGGGTGTAATCTATATTCTCGTTGCACTCATTATGGTTGTAATGAATTTTAAAAGCCTGCCCGGCATATTCGTGCGCATTTTTGAAGAAGCCTTCGATTTCAAGGCTATTTTCGGCGGCTTCACGGGCTCCTGCGTTATGTTCGGCATCAAGCGCGGCCTTTTCAGCAACGAGGCAGGTGTCGGCTCTGCGCCCAACGCTTCCGCCTCTGCCGAGGTAAAGCACCCGATTAAGCAGGGTCTTGTGCAGGTGCTTTCTGTTTTCCTTGATACAGTTCTTATCTGCTCAGCAACGGCCTTTATGTGTATGAGCTCAGGGGTTGAGCCCACCAAAGAGCTTTCCGGTGCGCCATACGTGCAGGCGGCTCTTTCTTCCGTCTTCGGCAATTTCGGCCCGGTATTTATTACCGTTTCAATGATATTATTCGCCTTCACAACACTTCTGGGCAACCTCTATTACGTTGACCAGGCACTTATCTATATTCTCAAAAAACAGCCGGGTAAAAAGTTTATGACGGTTTACCATATAGTGGCTTCGCTCGTTATTTTCATCGGCGCAGGCCTGAGTGCAGATCTGCTGTGGAATATTGCCGATATTACTATGGGCGGTATGGCGCTAATAAATATGCCCGTAATTCTTTACCTTGGCAAATATGCCTTCCGTGCGCTGAAAAATTATGACGAGCAACGCAAGGCAGGGGTTGAGCCGGTCTTTAAAGCAAAGGATATCAACCTTCCGCATGAGGTTGATTATTGGAAGTGATTTAATCAATGAATAAAAAAGCGATAAAGAAAATACTGGCGTTTGTCAAGCTGCTCAAGGCACCTGCAAAGATGATGCCTTATATCATAGCGCTTGTGGTAGGTATCATCCGACGTATTACGGATGAGGACGACGCGGCACTTATCGATTTGGCAGAGCAGGGTTTTGTCTGCCGCAAAAGCGAGCAGATAGCAGGCGGCTGCGGGTCACCTGCAGTCTGCGTTTGCTCAAACGGCAGCATAGCGGTTGCTTTTGCCTGCACAAGGGTGAAAGAAAAAACGCTTGTGTCCTCAATCTGCCTTATGAGGTCGGTTGACCCGAAGCAGATTTCTTCGGCCGGCAAACGCTACGTAATAACTACTCCGCTGCAAATCGGCAACGTTACACTTACTCAGACTCCCCAGGGTCTTCTACTAGGCTGGCGCACGAGGAGCAACGCTTATCTTCACTATCCATCACGCCTTGAAAAGCAGGTGTTCAACACCTTAAAGTCAAATAACGCAGCTGCCGCAATGCTGCTTTCCGAAGAGGAAAGACAGGGCGGTATGCACTATGCTCTTATCCCTGATAACGGGGAAGATATAAAAGAAATCTATTCTGCCCCTGCCTTGTTTTCGCAGGGTGCAACTGTGCTTTCCGGCGGTGAAATATTGTGGCTCGGTATTAAGGGCGGAAAAGTCCTTGCATACAGAACGCAGGACATATGTAAAGGCCTTACACTTGTCGGAACTGTGCCGGATATTGAAACCGGCAGAACTTATTCCCATACCTGTTCCGCTAAACTTAAAAACGGCAGAGTGCTTGCCGTACTTTGCTCATCCGGGGAACTTTTTGCCTCTTATTCGGACGATATGGGTGTCCGCTGGACTGTGCCTAAACCGCTTGATATCAAGGGAACATCGCCTTCACTTTCTGTCCGTGAGGATGGTGTTGTGTCGCTCAGCTTTGTTGCGCCGGATAAGAAGTTTGCAATACGCTCAAGCATAAATAAGGATGGCGAAAGTGAATGGCGTAAAGTCAGATTGCTTGTCAGTTCGGTGGGCGATAACAGCCGCCGTCCGTGTACCGTTTCGGTCGGAGACAGCTTCTTGACAACGAGCAGAATATGCTTCTGCGGCGAAAAGGAAAGCTCGGTTCTCTATACAATATGGAAACCTCTTAAGGAGGACTATGACCCTGTGCTCGAAGCACAACTTGCCAAGGAAAGCAGGAAGAAAAAACGAGGAAGGAAGAAAAAGGATGCAGTACAGTAAGATAATACTCACAGGTGCGGCAGGCTTTATCGGCAGTCACCTTGCAAAGCGACTGCTTGAAAACGGATGCGAGGTTGTCGGCATAGACAACATTAACGATTATTACGACGTGAATCTTAAATACCACAGACTTTCCCTGCTTGAAAAATACGGAAGCTTCACTTTTATCCGCTGCGATATTTCAAATAAGGACGAGCTTAACAGAGTTTTTGAAGAGCACAAGGCAGACGTTGTTATCAACCTTGCCGCACAGGCAGGCGTACGCTACAGCATAGAGAATCCGCAGGTTTATATCGACAGTAACGTAATAGGCTTTTTCAATATTCTTGAAGCCTGCCGAAACAACCCGGTAAAGCACCTTGTGTACGCTTCGTCCAGCTCTGTTTACGGCAACAGCGATAAAATTCCGTTTTCCGTTGACGACAGGGTAGATAATCCCATCAGCCTCTATGCGGCAACAAAAAAGTCAAACGAGCTTATGGCTTACACCTACAGCCACCTTTTCGGTATTCCTGCAACGGGCTTACGCTTCTTCACGGTTTACGGCCCTGCAGGCAGACCTGATATGGCTTACTTCAGCTTTACGAAAAAAATTCTTGCAGGCGAGCCGATAAAGCTTTTTAATTACGGCGAGCTTGAAAGGGATTTCACCTATGTTGACGATATCGTCGAGGGCATAATGAACATTATCCCTACCGTGCCCGAGGAGAAAAACGGTGCACGGGCAAAGGTCTATAATATAGGCAACAATAAGCCCGTAGCACTTAAAGAATTTGTGTCAGCGCTCGAAGATGCGATAGGCGTTAAGGCAAAAATCGAATATCTTCCGATGCAGCCCGGTGACGTTTACCGCACCTATGCCGATATATCAGAGCTTGAAAGAGATTTCGGCTTCAGACCCCAGACCGATATCCGCACAGGACTTAAAAAGTTTGCAGAATGGTATAAAGAATATTATAAATAATATTAAAATTTAAAAACCGCAAGACAGATTTTACTCTGCCTTGCGGTTTTGCTATATGTTATTAACTTACTTATCGAGGTTTCTTGTGCAGACCTTGACGTTCTTGAATACATCCTCGAAGCGGTTGAGCGCATCGTCGATGATGTCGTCTGTATCTGCAAGAGATGTGTAAAGGCGGCTACCTGCGAGGGTAACAATACCGTGAGCCATATAAGCAGCACCCATTTCTTCCATAGCAACCTTACGGCGAAGCATTTCGGGCTTTGCTTTGAGAAGCGGAATAACGGAGCCAAGAAGGTTCATTGAGCTGAAGTCAAAGCTCATTGCGCCTGTACACTCAAGGTGAACGATTGAGCCCTGATTATATACAACGTAGGGAAGAGCGTACTTATCAACAAGACCCTGGAGACCTGCTGTAAGTCTGTCACCTGCCTGACCTGCCTTGACGCAAGCGTCTGTCTTTTCGATTTCCTGAATTGCGCAGTAGCCTGCGTAGGAGGAAAGCGGGTTAGCAGCGAGTGTACCGCCGACATAAGCCTTCTTCATCATTGTGCCGACACCGGCAGCCATGCTGCTGACGAATTCCTTCTTACCGCCGACACC
>JAZOMP010000144.1:0-19854 GCA_045654045.1 Acutalibacteraceae bacterium | reverse complement strand
TGTGGAATTGTATAGCTGCTTAAATTTTCGACTGCATGGGCAACCGTGTGACCGAAATTGAGGAACATTCTTTCACCCTTGTCAAATTCGTCTGCCTCGACAACTCTTGCCTTAATGCTGACACAGCTCGCAACAATTTTCTCGATTCCCATGTTGCCTTCGGTAAGTATATCAAGAAATTCACCGTCGCAGAACATTCCGTATTTGATAACCTCTGCCATACCGTTTGAAAATTCTTCATCAGGCAGGGTGTCAAAGGTGTCTGTGTCACAAAGTACAAGCTTGGGCTGATAAAATGCGCCGACCAGATTCTTTCCTGTTTCAAGGTCAATTGCGGTTTTACCGCCTACGGAGGAATCTACCGCCGCAAGCAGGGTGGTTGGAAGCTGAACGAAATTGGCGCCTCTCATATATACTGCCGCCGCAAAACCGCAAAGGTCGCCGACTACACCGCCGCCAAGGGCAAAAAAGGTGTCTGTACGGCTGAAGGCGTTTGATGCGGCAAATTCAAGAATCGCAAGCAGATTTTCGGCAGATTTGGAAGCTTCGCCGTGCCCGATTACAAAGCTGAAAACCTCGAAGCCTGCTTGCTTTAGCGAAGAGCTCACTTTTTCAATATAAAGTGCGGCAACATTGTCATCGCTTACTATTAGTGCCTTTCCCTCAAGCCCGAGTGCCTTTGCTTCTTCGCCCGTTTTGTCAAGCAGCCCCGTGCCGATTTTTACGCTGTAGGGCTTGCCTGCCTTAACTTCAATTGTTTTCGTCACTGTCAACCGCCTCCTTTGTGTGCCTGTAACGAAACCGGTTACGGTGTGTGGTTAGTTAAAATCTATTATTATATTTTACCATAGTTTGGCGGTAAAGTGCAACGAAAATTTAAATCTTATATTTTGTGTTTTTCTATTGAAAAAAATACAAGATTTTGTTAGTATTAATAATTGGATTTATATTATTTATGAGGTGACGGCTTTGCAGCAAAGGTTGATTGATTTGCACACCCATTCGACGTGTTCTGACGGGTCAATGACTCCGACCGAACTGGTGAAGCATGCGGCAGAAAACAGGATAAGCGCAATTGCTCTGACTGACCACGACACCGTGAGCGGTGTTGAAGAAGCGGTTGAAGCGGGGGAGATGTACGGCGTAGAAGTTGTGCCTGCTATTGAGTTTTCAGTTAAATCGAATACGGAAACACATATACTTGGTTATTTCATTGATATTCATAATCCTGCTTTAGAAGAAATCCTCGGCGAGATTATAGAAAAGCGTATCGAACGCAACGTTATGACTGCAAAGCTTTTGCAGAATCTCGGCTTCGACGTAACGCTTGAAGAAGCGGCGGCACTTGCTCCGGGCGGCATAATCGGCAGGGCACATTTTGCCCGCGTTATGATGAACAAGGGATATGTTTTTTCCGTAAAGGAAGCATTTGAAAAATATCTTTCTTCGGGTAAGCCGGCTTATTTCGGCAACCAGAAGCTGGAGGCAAAAACCGCAATTGAAGCCATACATTCCGCAGGCGGTGTTGCTTTTCTTGCCCACCCTCACCTTATTAAAATTTCCGATGAAGAGCTGGAAGAGTATCTCATTGAACTCAAATCCTACGGGCTTGACGGACTTGAAGGCTATTATACAGACTACGATGAAGAAATGCAGGCGAAGTTTCAGGCTATGGCAAAAAGACATGGTCTGAAGTTAAGCGGCGGTACGGATTTTCACGCCGCAATGAAGCCACATATATCAATAGGCACAGGCACAGGTAATATGGCAATTCCTTACACTGTGCTTGAAGGAATAAAAGAAATAATTAATTGAGAGGTTTATTATATGAAAGACTACGTACTTCACCTTGAAAATGCGGCAGATAAGTGGGAAAACTGTACTCCCCTTGGCAACGGCTCAATGGGTCTGAGTGTTTTCGGCAGAACGGACAGCGAGCTTTTCGTGCTCAACGAGGAAACCGTCTGGGATGAGCAGACCGAAATGAAGCCTGCCGGGAATTTCAAGGAAAAAATAGATTATATCCGTTCGCTTTTCCTCGAGGGTAAGAATTTTGAGGCGGCAAAGTGGGCAGAGGAAAACCTTGAAAACGATTTTAATATTATTGCTTCCTTCGAGGTTGCAGGCAGACTTAACGTTGAGTTTGACGATAAATCAAAGGCCGAGAATTACCACCGTGACCTCAACCTCAACAAAGGTATTGCAACCGTAAGCTATATGAAAAAGGGAGTTGAAACAGTAGAAGAGTGCTTCGTTTCCTACGAAGAAAAGCTGATGGTTATTAAATTCAGCTTCTCTGCACCTTCTTCCTTCAGTGTTACCTATGACCGTGACCTTGTCACCGAAAAAACTGCTGTCGGCAACAAGCTCGTTGCCTGCTGTGATACCGCCCACAAAACCCACGCCTTCTGTGTTGCGGCAAAGGTTGATACCGACGGGGAGCTTATTACAAATAATGACAGCCTGCGTGTTGAAAACGCAAGCACCGCTGTGATTTACATAAACATTGTTTCCGATAATATTGATAAAAACTACAGAACAGCCTGTGTTGAAAAACTGAGCAAAGATTTTGATTACGAAGCAATAAAGGCTGAGCACATAAAGAGCTTTTCTTCAATTATGGAGCGCAGTGATGTTTGCTTTGAAGCTGATGAAGCCCTTGAAAATCTGCCAGTTGACAAAAGACTTGAAAGACTTAAGAAGGACGATAAGGCAACCGACTTCGGTCTTATGTCTCTTTATTGGCAGTTCGGTAAATACCTGCTTGTCGGCTCAAGCAGACCAGGCTCGCTTCCTGCAAACCTTCAGGGTGTGTGGGGCGAAAGAATGCAGAACCCGTGGAATGCCGACTACCACACCAACATTAATCTCCAGATGAACTACTGGCAGGCAGAGCAGGCGAATATCAGCGAGTGTACAAAGCCGCTGTTTGACTATATGAACACAAACCTTCTTGTCGGCGGCAGAAAGGCAGCTAAGGATTACTACGGCTGCAACGGTACGGTTACCCACCACCTGAGCGATATTTACGGCTTCAACGGCCCTGCCGACGGCGTATGGGGCTTGTGGCCCGTGGGCGGTGCGTGGCTTGCTTTCCATATGTGGGAGCATTTCCTTTACACGCGTGACATTGATTTTCTTAAGAACGAAGCTTATGAATACATAAAGGCTTGTGTTGATTTCTTCCTTGATTATATGGTTGAAGACTCTCAGGGCAGACTTCTCACCGGTCCCTCCGCTTCGCCCGAAAACGATTATATCGGTGCCGACGGTAAGCCCGTTTGTATGTGTATGGCACCAACAATGGATAACCAGATTGTAAGCGGACTTTTCTCCTTCTACCTTGAAACCGAAAAGCTGCTCGGTATGGAAACCGAAACGGCTGAAAAGGTAAAAGCGGCTCTTCCCAAAATTCCGCCTATGCAGGTCGGTAAATACGGTCAGCTTATGGAATGGATTGAAGACTATGAGGACGCTGACCCGGGTCACCGCCATATTTCCCACGCATTCGGTCTTTACCCCGCCGCGCAGATTACGAGAAACACTCCCGATTTGTACGATGCCATAAGGGTAACAATCAACCGCAGACTTGCCAACGGCGGCGGTCATACCGGCTGGAGCAGAGCTTGGCTTATCAACCTTTTTGCGAGATTGCGTGACGGCAACGAAGCATATAACCATATCAGACTTCTTTTCACCCGTTCAACTCTGCCCAATCTTTTCGATACTCATCCGCCTTTCCAGATTGACGGTAACTTCGGCGGTGCGGCAGGTATAGGCGAAATGCTTATGCAAAGCCACGAAGGCGTAATTTCTCTGCTCCCTGCAACGGCTTCCTTCCTTTCGGGTTCTTTCAGCGGTCTTAAAGCAAGAGGCGATGTTAAGGTTTCGGCTGAATTTAAAGAGGGCAAGGTTATTTCCTGTACGCTTGTTTCTGCGTCTGCACAGACTGTTAAAGTTGAAATCAACGGCGAAATTAAGAATTGTGTCCTTGAAGCCGATAAGGAATATGTAATCAGCGCATGAAAATTGCCTCTGCAGCGAGAATGAGTGCAACACCGGGCGAGCCTAAAACGGCAGCCGTGCCGAGCGTGTACCAGTTTACTGCTACGCTTATTCCCGTTGCAAGTCCTATAAGCTTAACCGCATAAAGTGCGGCAACGCCCTGAAAAACCGTGGCGAAAAGCCCCTTGAAAAAGCACTTTCTTTTAAACATTACCGTCAGCATTGTGAGGACACATACTGCGCCAAAGATTATAACAACTGTCGTAGCCTTCATATTACTCCCTCTTTCCCTGTGCTGTAAGGTTTTGTTCTTTTGCAAGCGCTAACATATACCTGTAGCGTGCCTTGAGTGCTTCAATTTCATAAATTGTCGCTTCCACAAGGTCGTTGTTGCTTTGTAATTCAAAGCGCTCGTATGCTCTTTCAAGTGCACGGCTGATGTCCTGGATTTCACTAATCAGGTCTATGTTTTCTTCATCAGCCTTTTTACGGTTCAGTAAATCAATTAAAGCAGCCATAATCTGTCCTTTCAGTTCACAAACTGTATAACATTTTATGTAAAGATAATGGACAAATATTCTTGAAATTATTCAACCTGATAAGGAGATTTAATTATGAACATCACAAAACTTACGCCCTTTGCGGTACGTACTATCTGGGGCGGCAGAAAACTCATTGAAAACTACAACGTCAAAACAGACCTTGAAAACTGTGCCGAGGCGTGGATGCTTTCCTGCTTCAAGGATTTTGAGTCCAAGGCCTGCGGCGGCGAGTATGACGGTATGACTATGCCTGAAATTATAGAAAAGGCAGGTAAGGAAATACTCGGCAAGAACGCAGAGAATTTTGACGATTTCCCGATTCTTATCAAGTTTATCGATGCGGCGGATGACCTTTCTGTTCAGGTGCATCCTGACGATGAATATGCACAAGCCTATAACGGCGGCTTCGGCAAAACCGAGTGCTGGTATATTATGGACTGTGAGCCGGGCGCAAGAATTATTTACGGTTTCAAAAATAAAATCACAACCGAGGAATTTGCAAAGGCGATTGAAGAAAACAAGATTGAGGACGTTGTAAATTACGTTGAAGTAAAGAAGGGCGATTTCTTCTTTATCGAGGCAGGTACGCTCCACGCTATATGCAAGGGCATACTTCTTGCAGAGGTTCAGCAGAATTCAAACGTAACCTTCCGTGCCTACGATTACAACCGCTTCGATGCAAAGTGCAACGGTCCCAGACCGCTTCATATCAAGGAAACTCTCGATGTTACAAAGTGTGAGCCTCCGTGCCCGTCAATTCCTACGCTCACAAAGGTGGAAAAGCTTGACGCTGCAACGAAAACAGAGCTTGTCAGCTTTGAACTTTTCAGCGTAAACAGAGTTGAAATCGACGGCACATACAAGAGCCTTGCCGATGAAAATTCTTTTGTACATATTATGATTCTCGACGGCTGCGGAAAAATTTCCTGCGGCGGTGTTACACTCGATATCGCAAAGGGTGACGGTGTATTTGTGCCCGCAAACGCAGGGGAATACGTTGTTGAAGGTAAGATAGAAATTTTAGAGAGCAGAGTATAATTACAGTTTGTCGAGGACAAACAATGCAAAATGCAAAGTTCAAAATGCAAAATTGTGGGAGGGCTCCGCCCTCACCCATTTGTATAAATCTCTCTAAATTAACATTTTATAAAATTCGGAGCGAAGCGACCCTTAACTTTGCACTTTGCGTTTTGCACTTTGCATTCATTTTGACGAACTGTAATTTGGAGTAACTATGGCAGTATTATCAGCACAGAATTTAAATATGTCCTTTGGCGACCGTGTGCTTTTTGACAAGGTTTCCTTTGATATAAAAGAAGGCGAGCGTGTCGGCTTAATCGGAGCAAACGGTACGGGTAAGACTACTCTTTTTCGCTTGATTCTTGGCCAGGAGCAGCCGACCTCGGGCTCTGTTTTTCCGGGTAAAAACACAGTTGTCGGCTATATGGAGCAGCATGCCTGTCGCAATTCGGTAAGAAGCATTTACGATGAAATTCTTTCTGTTTTTGAGCCCCTTATGCAGATTGAAGTCCGTCTTGAACAACTAAACCGTCTTATTGACAAGGGCGGCGATATTGACGCCCTGATTGACGAGCAGCTTCGTCTGCACGAAAAGTACGAGCGTGACGGCGGTCTTACCTACAGAAGCCGTGCGAAATCAATGCTCACGGGACTCGGCTTCCCTGTTGAAATGCATACTCTTGCCTGCGACAGACTCAGCGGAGGTCAGCGTTCAAAGCTGAGCCTAGGTAAGCTGTTGCTTTCTTCGCCAGATTTACTGTTGCTTGACGAGCCTACAAATCACCTTGATATCGACAGTGTGGAGTGGCTCGAAAACTTTCTTTCGGATTATAAGGGTGCGGCGTTGATTATTTCGCACGACCGTTATTTCCTTGACCGTGTAACAACGAGAACAATGGAAATCGAGCACCGTAAAATGCGGATATACAATGGCGGCTACACGAAGTTTATCGAGCAGAAGGAAAAGGACAAAATTATCGAACAGCGCCATTACGATAACACTATGGCAGAGGTTCACAGAATAGAAAAAATAATTGAACAGCAAAAGCAATGGAACAGAGAGCGCAATATCCGTACCGCAGAGCACAAGCAGAAATCAATAGACCGCCTGCTTGACGGACTGGAAAAGCCCGAATCGGACGAGGCTACGCTTAAGTTCAGATTCGGCACTCTTGTCGAAACGGGAAATGACGTGCTCATAACCCAAGGACTGACAAAGGGCTTCGGTTCTGAGCCGCTTTTTGAAAACGTTGATTTACTTATCAAAAAAGGTGAGCGTGCGTTTTTGCTTGGCGCAAACGGCTGCGGCAAAACCACCTTCCTGCGTGTGCTGGTGGGTCAGTATATCCCACAGGCAGGTATCCGCAAATTCGGCGAAAACGTAAGGGTCGGCTATTTCGACCAGTCGCTTGAAGGTCTGCACGAGGATAAAACCGTGCTTGACGAGGTGTGGGATCAGTATCGCAGATTAACTCAGACCGAGGTGAGAAGCGCACTTGCCTCCTTCCTTTTCAGGGGCGACGACGTTTTTGCAAGGGTAGGCGATCTGAGCGGCGGCGAAAAGGCAAGGCTTGCAATGCTCAAACTAATGCTCGGCGGCTATAATCTTCTGTTGCTTGACGAGCCGACTAACCACCTTGATATCAGCTCCCGTGAAGCGCTTGAGGATGCACTTCTTGACTATGACGGCACTATGCTTATCGTTTCGCACGACCGATATTTTATAAATAAGCTTTCCACCCGTATTCTCCGCCTTGGAAGAAACGGTGCGGAGGATTTCGGCAACGATTACGACGAATATCTTGCCCGCCTTGAAGCAATTAAAGCACAGCAGGTCTCGCAGCCCAAGGAGAAGGAAATAAAAGAGGACGGCTACAAGCAGCGGAAGCTCAAGGACAGCGAGCGCAGAAAGCTTGCCGCTGCCTGCCGTAAGGCGGAAAGCGACATAACCTTAACAGAAGAAAAAATAACTGCTCTGGAAAATGAGCTTGCAAGTCCCGAGACTGCAGCGGATTATGAAAAGGTTATTTCGCTCACGTCAGAGCTGGACAAAGCAAACGAAAACCTTATGCTGCTTATGGAGGAATGGGAAAAGCTCCAGGAGCAGCTCGCAGAATGATATTTAACCGGGAGGTTGAACAATAATGAAAAACATTACCAACGCACAATGGATTAAAAGCCCCAAGCTCTGCAAGGAGTGTGAAATCCGCTATACAAAGAGCTTTGAGGTAAAAAAAGAACTTGTCAGCGCAAGCCTTGAGGCAACTGCACTCGGCGTCTATGTTGTTGACATCAACGGCGAAAGAGTAGGTGACTATGTTCTTGCACCTGGATGGACTGCCTATCAGAAGCGTCTGCAGGTTGAAACCTACGACGTAACCGCTATGCTCAAAGAAAATAACACCGTTTCAATCGGTGTCGGTCCCGGCTGGAAGGGCAGATATTTTACCGGTAATGAGCGCTGCGCCGGCTATTTCCTCGGTGTGCGTGAAACGGCGCTTATTGCCGCACTTACCCTCGAATATTCCGACGGTACAAGCGAGGTTATCTATACCGACGGCAGCTGGACAACCGAGCTTGGCAAATTCGTTTCAACCGACCTTTACAACGGCTATACTTATGACCCGACTTTCGTTGATGCAGAGCCGATGAAGGCGATTGCATTCCCGCACAAAAATGAAATTCTTCTCGACCGTCAGGGTGAAAGAGTTATCGAGCAGGAAAGACTTCCCGTAAAGGAAATAATCATTACACCAAAGGGTGAAACCGTAATTGACTTCGGTCAGAATCTTACGGGTTACGTTGAGTTTAAAATCAAGGGTAACAAGGACGAAACCGCTGTTATTTACCACGGTGAGGTGCTTGATGCCGAGGGTAACTTCTACAGAGATAACCTTCGTGCCGCAAAGGCAGAAGCACGCTTTGTCTGCGACGGCGAAGAGCATATCTGTAAGCCTGATTTTGATTTCTTCGGCTTCCGTTACATAAAGCTCGAAAACTGGAGCGATGAGGTTAAAGCCGAAAACTTTACGGCTATTGTTGTTCATTCCGAAATCAAGCGTACGGGTCATTTCGAGTGTTCAAGTGAAATGCTCAATAAGCTCTACCACAACGTTATCTGGGGTCAGAAGGGTAACTATCTCGACGTGCCTACAGACTGTCCTCAGCGTGACGAAAGACTCGGCTGGACAGGTGACGCTCAGGTTTTTGTCAAGGCGGCCGCCTATAACTTCGACGTTGAGCGCTTCTTTATCAAGTGGCTTGCTGACCTGAGAGCAGAGCAGAGACCCTGGGGCACAATTCCACATGTAATTCCCGATATTTTCGACGTTGACGAAAATTCCTCTGCTGCCTGGGCTGATGCTGTAACGGTTTGTCCGTGGCAGATGTATCTGTCCTATGCAAACAAAGACCTCATTGCCGAATCACTCGAGTCAATGAAGAATTATATTGAGTATATCGAAAATTCCAGCGTTGACGGAATCTGGTGCAAGAGCTGGCACTTCGGCGATTGGCTTAACCTTGATGCAAGCGATGTCGGCAAGTGCGACATCGGCACCAATAAAGACCTTATCGCAACCGCTTACTATATCTATTCAAGCGAAATTCTTATCAAGGCTATGGAGCTTTGCGGTGAGGATGCAAGCGAATACAGACAAAAGCGTGAGGCTTCAATTGATGCCTTCCGTAACAAGTTTATGGAAAACAGCAGAATCAAGCCCGAATACGCAACACAGACCGCCGCAACACTTGCCGTGCACTTTGGCATTTCCGACAATATTGCTGAAACTGCAAAGCAGCTCAATGAGCTCGTAACCGAGTGCGGTCACCTTAAGACCGGCTTTGTCGGCACACCGTATCTCCTTCACGCTCTTACCGATAACGGCTATGTCAAAACTGCTTATGATCTCATTCTCCGTGAAGAATACCCGTCGTGGCTCTTCTCGGTAAGAATGGGTGCAACCACTATCTGGGAACATTGGGACAGCCTGCGCGAGGACGGCTCAATGTGGAGTACGGATATGAATTCCTTCAACCACTATGCTTACGGTGCAGTTGCCGACTGGATGTACGGCGATATGGCAGGTATAAAGGTTGACGAAAAGAACCCTGCATATAAGCATATTCTCTTCAAGCCCTATACCGATTCGCGTATAGACTGGGTAAAGGCAAGCGTTGACACACGCAACGGACTTGTAAAGAGCGAGTGGAAAACCGAAAACGGAAAAACTTCGTATACGTTTACCGTTCCGGAAGGCTGTACCGCAACCGTAACTCTGCCCGACGGCGAGTACGAGGTAGGCGCTGGAACACACAATTACATTGTGTAAAATAAAAAGATTAAAGAAGAAATAAGTAAGATTAAAAATTTTCTTTTCGGATATTGTTGTTGACACAATTATGTAAGTGTGCTATATTCAACCCGTAAAAGCATATTCCCAAAAAATATTTTTAGGAGTGACTAAAATGTCAAAGTCAAGAAAAATACTTCTTGCCGTTGTCGCTGTAGCGATTGTCGGTCTGCTCGTCTGGGCTGGCGTTTCCGGCGGAGCAATGGCAACTGCTCCCTGTGTTGACTGCGGAGGCGCAGCTATTGTTGACGGTGCAGACTGTGAAACCTGCGGCGGCGCAGGCTCGGTTACAGCTTCCTGGTGGGCTCTTGTTCCCCCGGTAATCGCTATCGGTCTTGCCCTTATAACCAAAGAGGTTTACAGCTCCCTGTTCATCGGTATCCTTGCAGGTGCTCTTCTCGGTGCTAACTTCAGCTTCACCGGCACTATGGATATCCTCACTAACGACGGCCTTATTTCCGCCGTTTCCGGCACAGCAGGTATTTTTGTGTTCCTTGTTGTTCTCGGTGTTATTGTTGCCCTTGTCAACAAGTCGGGCGGTTCAGCCGCTTTCGGCCGTTGGGCAGAAAAGAACATCAAGTCCCGTACAGGTGCAATGCTTGCAACCTTTGCTCTCGGCGTACTTATATTTATTGACGACTACTTCAACTGCCTCACAGTCGGCTCTGTTATGCGCCCTGTAACCGACAGCCATAAGGTTTCCCGTGCAAAGCTGTCCTACCTTATCGACGCTACAGCAGCTCCGATTTGTATGATTGCTCCCATCTCTTCCTGGGCGGCAGCGGTTTCTTCCTACGCTCCCGAAGGTGAAGGTCTCTCACTTTTTGTCAGAGCAATTCCCTTCAACTTCTACTCACTTCTCACTCTTGTTTTTGTAGTTGCTCTTGCAGTTATGAAGTTTGACTTCGGTCCGATGAAGCTTCACGAGTTCAATGCAATCAAGCACGGCGACCTTTATACCTCAGGCGAAAAGGCAGAGGTTACTCAGGAAGGTTTCAACCCCAAGGGTAAGGTTCTTGACCTTGTTCTTCCCATTGTTGTTCTTATCGTTGCCTGCGTATTTGCTCTTATCTATGTCGGCGGTTTCTTCGACGGTGCAGATTTCATCACCGCTTTTGGCGATACAGACGCTACAGTAGGTCTTCCCTGGGGCAGCATTATTGCTCTTGTGTTCACAATTGCTTACCTTGCACTTCGTAAGGTTATTACCGTTAAGGAAGCTATGGAGTGCATTCCCAAGGGCTTCATTGCAATGGTTCCCGCTATCCTTATCCTTACCTTCGCAACAGCTCTTAAGAACATGACAGCCGTTCTCGGTGCACAGCCCTTCGTTAACGACGTTATGGGTAACGCAGGTGCTCTTGCAAACTTCCTTCCCGCTATCATCTTCCTTGTTGCTTGCTTCATTTCTTTCTCAACCGGTACATCATGGGGTACATTCGGTATCCTTATCCCGATTGTTGTTGTTATCTTCGAAGCAGGCGATCCTCTCCAGATTGTTGCAATGTCCGCTTGTCTTGCAGGTGCTGTCTGCGGTGACCATTGCTCACCCATCTCCGATACAACAATCATGTCCTCTGCAGGTGGTCAGTGTAACCACCTCAACCACGTTTCAACCCAGCTTCCCTATGCTCTTACGGTTGCAGGCTTCTCTTTCGTCGGTTACATCATTGCAGGCTTCGTTCCCAATGCCGCTATCGTTCTTCCTCTTATGGTTGTTATCCTTCTTGCAGGTATGTTTATCATCAAGTTCACAACATCCAAGAAGGCAGTCAAGTAAAATCAGAATAACCCACAAATCAGCCTTGAGTTTTCAAGGCTGATTTTTTTATATGATAAATTGCTTTCTTTCTTAAAACTATAATTGCCGCAAGATTTGGTATTGCCATAAGTGCGTTGAAAATATCGGAAAGTGCCCATACCGTGTCAAGTGATGCACAGCAGCCTATAATGGTGCAGGTTAAAAATACTATCCTGTAGGGTGTCACAGCCTTTTCACCGAAGGCGTATTCAACCGCCTTTTCGCCGTAAAAGCCCCAGCCGATTATAGTTGCAAAGGCAAAAAGACAAAGCGCAACGCACACGAAAAGTCCGCTTGAATTACCGAAAATATCCGAAAAAGCCGCAACACTCATCTGTACGGGCGATAGGGGGGCGCTGCTACCGTAAGCGCCGTTTGTCATAAGCGCAAGAGCGGTCAGTGTGCACATCAGCACAGTGTCAATAAAAACCTCTGCAATGCCCCATAAGCCCTGTGACAACGGCTCTTTTACGTCAGCCGAAGCGTGTACAAGCGGTGAAGATCCTAAACCTGCCTCGTTGGAAAAAACACCCCGTGCAAATCCTTCTTTGAGTGCTTTTGAAAGCGTGTATGAGCCCACACCTGCCGACACAGACCCGAAATCAAACGCTGAAACAAAAATCTGCTTTATACATGGAACAACAAGGCTATAATTCTTAATTATTACTGCCAGAAGTGCAATAATAACAGCGAGTGAAAGCGGCGGAATTATTTTCTCCGTAACGCCCGAAACACGCTTAACTCCGCCGATTATAACCATACCGACAGCAGCGGCAACAGCAAGACCTAAAGCACCGGGTGCGGCGTTTGTCTGCTCGCTAACGGCGGTGCTGATTGCGTTTGCCTGCGTCATATTGCCCATTCCGAGTGCCGCACCGACACAGAAAATGCTGAAAATACAGGCGGTTTTTCTGCCGAACGCTTTTTCTATGTACAGTAAAGAGCCGCCCATCCACTCGTTCTTTTCGTTTTTTGCCCTGTATTCAATGCCGAGTATGTTTTCTGCACAGCTTGTCATTTCACCGAGCAGTGCTGAAAAAACCATCCAGAAAACCGCACCGGGTCCGCCTGCTGTAAGTGCACCGGCAACGCCTACGATATTGCCTGTGCCCATACAGGCGGCAAGTGCTGCGGAAAGTGCGGCAAAAGGGGATATGCCGTCTTTGGCGTTGCTTTTCTTAATGCTTCCGAAGGTCGAGCGGAATATGTATAAAGGCTTTCGTATCTGCAAAAATCCCGATCTGATACTGAAATATAAGCCTACCCCGAAAAAAGCTGCAAGCAACAGCGGATTCCAGCAAAGCTCCCGTATTGAAAATATAAGCTCAGACATAATTTTCCACCAAATATTAAAATAAGTCTTTATGTTTTTATGATTATGTTGTATGATGAATAAGTAGTACAAATTTTAAAATACGGGAGGCTTAAATATGTGTCAGCACTGTGTGAATGAAAACACGATAAAAATTACGGATTATGAGGTTGTGGGCAAACTACCCGATCCGTTTTTGTTTGATGACGGCACACGCGTGAAAACAAAGGCGGACTGGGAAAAACGTCGCGAAGAAATGTTTAAAACTGCTGTTGAATTACAGTACGGCACAATGCCGCCCGAACCTGAATTTCTGGACATTGAGCCGCTTTACGTCAGTAACGTGGAATCTTACAGAATACATACCGGCACGCGTAAAAGGCCTGTTGTTTTCACAATGTATGTTAAGGGGGCAGACCGGGAAAACAAACGTCCCGTCGTTATCGACGGCGATATGTGCTTTGACTATCCCTTTGACAAAAAATACACCTCGATTTTCAATGATAACGGTATTGCAATCTGCCTTTTCAACCGCTGTGAACTGGCTCACGATATTGACAGCAGGGGAATAGGTCACGGTCAGCTTTACGAAACATATCCCGAATATACTTTCGGTGCGCTGGGTGCCTGGGCGTGGGGTTATTCGCGTTGTGTGGACGCACTTGAAAAGCTTGGTATAGTTGATATGAGCTGTGTCACATTTACGGGCCATTCACGCGGCGGTAAAACAGCCGCCCTTGCAGGTGTGCTTGATAAGCGTGCCGTAATTGTAAACCCCAACGAAACCTGCGCCGGCTCGTGTGCCTGCTATCGTGTGCATATGTCTGCAATCAAGGAAAACGGCGAAGAAGGACGAAGTGAAACTCTTGGCGACCTGCTTAACCGTTTCGCTTTCTGGATGGGTCCTGATATGGCAAAATATGCCGATAACGAAGCAGACCTGCCCTTTGATGCTCACTATATAAAGGCTCTTATCGCTCCCCGCGTGCTTTTCGTTTCCGAGGCGGCGAGCGATATCTGGGACAACCCCATCGGCTCGTGGCACACTACAATGGCGGCAAAGGAAGTGTATAAATTCCTCGGTGCGGAAGATAATTTGCTCTGGTATTACCGTAGCGGCAATCACTTTCACCACCACCGTGACCTTGAAATGCTCGTTAATGTTATCCGCCACGTGAAATACGGCGAAGAGCTTAATGCCTGCTATTCAAAAACACCATTTGCTCAGCCTGAATTTATTTTTGACTGGAAGGCACCGGAGGAATAATAAATTATCACTTTACTTTTTATTAAATATTTGATAAAATAATATGAAACGTTATTTGAGGAGAAAACGAAATGGCTGCAAGAATTGTAATTGCCTCCGGCAAGGGTGGCGTCGGTAAATCTTCCTTTACCGCAGGTCTTGCCTGTGCCCTTCAGAAGGCGGGACATAATGTGCTTGTTGTGGATTGTGATATTGGGCTGAGAAGTCTTGATATTATTCTCGGTGCAAGTGCAGATATGCTCTTTACGTGGGGCGACGTTGTTTCAGGCAGATGCAGCGGTGACGATGCACTGACCCGTACAAACTGCGGTTGCTCGCTTCTTTGCGCCCCGGCAGATTTTGAGGATTGCTTCACGCCCGAAGCTATGTGCAGTATGGCAGAAGGATTCGAGGAGCGATTCGACTATATTCTTTTCGATTCTCCGGCAGGCATCGGTAACGGCTTCAGGCTTGCTGCTGCCGCTGCCGACAGTGCGATTGTTGTTGCTACTCCGGACACCGTCTGTGTGCGAAGCGGTGCTGTTGCTGCGGACAAACTGAATTCTATGGGTATAAAAAACAGCCGTCTTGTAATTAACCGCTTTGACAGGAAGGCGACAATAAAGGGTAAGCGACTTAATATTGACGATGTAATTGACTCAACCTGTCTTCGCCTTATAGGTGTTATACCGCAGGATAATGCGCTTTCCTTCAATATGACCTGTGGCAGGCTTCTGCCCGGTAAAAGCCCGTCTGCGGCAGCTTTTTTCAGAATTGCTTCCCGCCTGGAGGGCAAGAGAGTGCCTCTTGAAATCGACTGACACCAATTTATAAAAATTTTTAATAATATATCTAAAAAAAGATTTGACTTATAAGGGGATTTTTGGTAAAATATACGGGTAAAATAGGTTTTAGTTCAAACGAAACCTGTTAACCTGAATAAAGCGGTACAGAAAGGATAAAGAGTATGAACATTGCTTTAATAGCTCACGATGCAAAGAAAGAACTTATGACCCAGTTTTGTATTGCCTACTGCGGAATTCTCAGCAGGCACTCGCTTTGCGCAACGGGCACTACGGGCAAGCTTGTAAGCGAAGCAACCGGTCTTAAAATCCAGAGCTTCCTGAGCGGCTCCCAGGGTGGCGACCAGCAGATTGCCGCACGAATTGCCTGCAATGAAATCGACCTGCTGCTTCTTTTCCGTGACCCGCTTAATCCCAAGCCGCACGAGCCTAACGAAGCGACGCTTCTCAGACTGTGCGACGTACACAACATTCCCGTTGCAACCAACATCGCAACTGCCGAGGCAATAATCCACAGCCTTGAACGAGGCGACCTCGACTGGCGTGACATAGTTAACCCGAAATCATAACGATGTTATCGGGGCGGACAGTTTGCCTGTCCGCCCTGTAGTCATATTTTTAACCACTTGCGAAAGGATATTTTACAATGGCATTAGTTACGAAAGCCATCAAGGGCACACAGGATTTATTGCCCAATGAGAGCTATAAAAACCGATATGTTGAGCAGACCATGCTCGATATTGCAAGCAAATTCGGCTATAAGGAAATACGTACTCCCGTCTTTGAGCACACCGAGCTTTTCAGCCGCGGTGTAGGCGATACAACCGACGTCGTACAAAAGGAAATGTATACCTTCGACGATAAGGGTGGCCGCTCAATCACCCTTCGTCCCGAGGGTACGGCAGGTGCTATGAGAGCCTTCCTTGAGCACGGTCTTTTCAATGAGCCGTTGCCGCAGAAGGTCAGCTATCTCACCTCCTGCTACCGTTACGAAAAGCCCCAGGCAGGCAGATTGCGTGAATTCCACCAGTTCGGTGTTGAATGCCTCGGTACAGCTGCACCCGCGGCAGATGCAGAGCTTATCAGCCTCGGTCACGAAATCTTTTCGCATCTCGGCGTAGACGGTCTTCAGCTTGAAATAAATTCAATCGGCTGTCCGACCTGCCGCAAAAAATACCACGAGGCACTTCACAGCTATTTTGAGTCAAAAAAGGCAGACCTTTGTGAAACCTGCCTTGACCGTCTTGGCAGAAACCCGATGCGTATTCTCGACTGTAAGAGCCCTGTGTGCAGTGGAATTGCAAAGGATGCTCCCAAGGTGCTCGACTACATCTGTGAGGATTGCTCGGCACACTTTGAAACGGTCAAGAAGCACCTTGATGCAATGAATATCCCTTACGTTGTTAATCCGACCATCGTAAGAGGTCTTGATTATTATACAAGAACAGTTTTCGAGTTTGTTTCCACACAGATAGGTGCTCAGGGCACTGTCTGCGGCGGCGGCAGATACGACGGCCTTGCAGAGCAGCTCGGCGGCAACAGCACTCCGTCTCTCGGCTTTGCTCTGGGTATTGAACGCCTTATGCTTCTTATGCAGGCACAGAATACACCCCTGCCAGAAGAAGAAAAGCCCGACCTCTACATTGCTTCAATGGGTGAAGAGGCTACCGTACTCGCCGCAAAGCTTGCCGCTTCTCTTCGTGAGGAAGGTATCTCCGTTCAGTACGATGTTGCGGGCCGTTCCGTAAAGGCGCAGATGAAGTTTGCCAATAAGCTCGGTGTACGCAATACGGTTGTAATAGGCGACAGCGAAATTGAAAGCGGCAGGGTCACCGTCAAGGATATGAACGGCGGCGAAAGCGTTGAAATGGAGCTTGACGGCTTTGAGGACAGTTACCAGAACTACCTTATTCAGTCAGCAGTTGCCGAAATTGCAGGCGCTGATGGTATAGATATGAGCGGCATCAATCTTGCCGACTTGTTTTGATTAATTTTATAGGGTTAGGATTATTTTTGTCACCCTAAAGGAGTAAGAATAAAATGGATTTTATGACAGGACTTAAAAGAACAAATTACTGTGGCGAGCTTCGTGCAAGCGATGCAGGCAAGGAAGTAGTTGTTGCCGGTTGGGTACAGCGTCAGCGTGACCTCGGTGCTCTTATCTTCATCGACCTTCGTGACCGCACCGGTATAGTACAGCTTGCCTTTGACGATAATACGGACAGAGCAATTTTTGACAAGGCTTTTGCCTGCAGAAGCGAGTTTGTCCTTATGGCTAAGGGTGTTGTTCGTGAGCGTTCCTCCAAGAACCTCGACATTCCCACAGGTGAAATCGAAATCGAAGTAACAGAGCTTCGTGTTCTCAATAAGAGCGAAACCCCTCCCTTCGATATCGTTCCCAACTGCCAGACCTCGGAGCTTACCAGACTTAAGCACCGTTATCTTGACCTTCGCCGTCCCGACCTTCAGTCAAACATTATACTTCGCCATAAGATTGCAAAGGTCACCCGTGACTACTTCGATGAAAACGGCTTTATCGAAATCGAAACACCCATCCTCATCCGTTCCACACCCGAGGGTGCACGTGACTATATCGTTCCCAGCCGTATCCACAAGGGCAGTTTCTACGCTCTTCCCCAGTCACCCCAGCTTTATAAGCAGCTTTCAATGGTTGCAGGCTTTGACAGATATATGCAGATTGCACGCTGCTTCCGCGACGAGGATCTTCGTGCAGACAGACAGCCCGAATTTACACAGATTGACCTTGAAATGTCTTTCGTAGAAATGGACGACGTCCTTGCAATCGGCGAGGGCTACGTCAAGAGAGTTTTCAAAGACGTTCTCGGTGTTGAAATTCAAGGCGATATTCCGAGACTTACCTATAAGGATGCTATGGACCGCTACGGCTCCGATAAGCCCGACACACGCTTTGCAATGGAGCTTTACGACCTTACAGACGTTGTCAAGGGCTGCGGCTTCAGCGTATTTACAGGTGCAACCGAAAACGGCGGCAGCGTAAGAGGTATTACCGCAAAGGGTGCCGTTACAACACTTACCAGAAAAGAAATCGACAAGCTCACCGAATTTGTCAAGGGCTCAGGTGCAAAGGGTCTTGCCTGGATAAGACTCAACGAGGACGGTACAATGGCCTCCTCCTTCGCTAAGTTTATGACAGAGGACGAAATGGCAGCTATTCTCGCAAAGGCAGATGCCAAGGCAGGCGACGTAGTGCTTATTATTGCAGACCCCAAGAACGCACTTGTTCTCAATACTCTCGGTCTGCTTCGCTGCGAGGTTGCCCGCAAGCTCGACATCATCCCGAAGGATAAGTATAACTTCCTCTGGATTACAGAATTCCCGTTCTTTGATTGGGATGAGGAGCTCGGCCAGTTTGTCGCTATGCACCATCCCTTCACATCTCCTATGGATGAGTGTATCGAATACCTTGAAACAGATAAGGCAAAGGTACGCGCAAAGGCTTATGACCTTGTTCTCAACGGTATCGAGCTTTCTTCAGGCTCAATCCGTATCACCAACCCCGAGCTTCAGAGCCGTATTTTCTCTCTCCTCGGTCTTACCGATGAGCAGGCACACGAAAAGTTCGGATACCTGCTTGACGCATTCCGTTACGGTGCTCCTCCCCACGGCGGTATGGGTATCGGCCTTGACAGACTTATTATGCAGATGCTCGGTTGTGACAGCCTTCGCGACGTTATTGCTTTCCCGAAGGTACAGAATGCAACAGAGCCTATGACAGAGTGTCCCGCACCTGTTGACGGTGTTCAGCTTACTGACCTTGGTATCAGCGTTACACCGCAAGAAAAATAATCGAAAAGAGATAAAAAATGGGTATTTTTTCAAAAATCAACAAAGGCCTGCAGAAGACAAGACTGTCAATGGCAGGCGCTATAGATAATGTTCTTCACGGTGTCAACGAAATTACCGATGAAATGTTTGACGACCTTGAGGAAATCCTCGTAATGGGCGACGTCGGTGTTACCACTGCAACGGAAATTATTGATCGCCTTCGTGCCAAGGTTGCAAAGGAAAACCTTCGTAACGGCAAGCAGGTAAGAAACGCAATCAAGGAAATCGTTGCTGAGCTTATTGACGGCGGCGAGCAGATGGAAATGATTACAATGCCGTCAATCATCCTCGTTATCGGTGTCAACGGTGTTGGCAAAACAACTACCATCGGCAAGATGGCGGCTCTCTATAAGGCTCAGGGAAAAAAGGTCATACTCGGTGCGGCAGATACCTTCCGTGCTGCCGCTATTGACCAGCTTCAGATATGGGCTGACAGAGCAGGTGTCGTTATCGTCAAGCACAAAGAGGGTGCAGACCCTGCCGCAGTTGTTTTCGATACAATCAGCGCAGGTAAGGCAAGATACGCCGATATTATCATTATCGATACCGCAGGCAGACTCCACAACAAGAAAAATCTTATGGATGAGCTTGCAAAGATATACAGAGTTATTGACCGTGAGCTTCCCTGGTCAGACCGCGAAAGTCTTCTCGTTCTCGATGCTACAACGGGTCAGAACGCTGTCAACCAGGCAAGAGAGTTCAAGAACGTTGCCGAAATTACGGGTATTGTTCTCACAAAGCTCGACGGTACTGCAAGAGGCGGTGTTGTTCTTGCAATTAAGAATGAGCTTAGGCTTCCCGTTAAGTTTATCGGTGTCGGTGAGCAGATTGATGACCTTCAGCCCTTCAAGCCTTCTGTTTTTGCAAAGGCACTCTTTGAAGATACCTCAACAGTTGAGGAGGAAT
>JAZOMP010000143.1:0-3820 GCA_045654045.1 Acutalibacteraceae bacterium | reverse complement strand
TTTATGAATGTATATGGTTTATTACTCTTTGAAATAGGCGGCATTTGGGGTGCGCTTCGCACCGACAAACTGTAATTTATCGAGAACACATATTATTCCGTTTCTAAAATGTGCTTCAAATCCGTAAACATTTTATCCCAGAAATCCTCGTAGGTAATGCTTTTTAGGATATGCTTACCGTCCTGCAACTCAAAAACCGCCTTTGCTTCTTCAAGATACTTTCCTCTTGAATTTGTGTAGGCAAATTCAACGTTAAACATGCCGTATGTTGCATAAGTTCCGTCCTTGGTATCGGGTGTTACTATTATTGTGAAGTTCTCCGTTTCTCCGCCGGTTGTTTTCTTCATAATAACGTATCCGCCGTTTGCAACAACTTCCCACGAAGCATTTTTTCTTGCCTTTTGTGCGGTGAGTGTAATATCTATTGTTTGGCAATCCTCAGCAGAATAGAACTGCGGCTCATTTATCCTGTTGCCATTATAACCGTAATAAATTTTTTGCTTACCGTTTTTATCTGTAAAGACGAGATCCATAATATCGCCCTGTTGCTCATTCTCACTCTTTGTGAAAAATTCAGCAATACTCATCTTTCCCTTGCCCACAAAAACAAAAACCTGCTCGCCGTCCCTGATTTCCGTTTTTACAAGTTCAATGTTCGGGTCGTTCACGCAGTCGTACTCCCATACCAAGCCTTTTTCCTCATCGTAGGGCAGGGCTATTTCCTCGGTCGGGTAGCCGAAAATTGCGCCCGAAATATCCGAGAAAATTGTCCCGAAAAATATCATAGGAATAATAACTACTAACCATATTGACGTGCCCATTTTGTAATCTCCTTTTCGTTTTATTCGGAAAATTTTCCGTTCCTTTAACTCAATTTTACGGCAGGAACACAGGAATTACAAGCAAGCCGGGTTTACATTTGTAAAAAAAGATAAAAAATAAGATGTAAACCGAAGTTTACATCCTTTGAAAATCGTTCACTTATGGTATTTTCCGCCGTTGGAAATCTGGAACGCCCTGTAAATCTGTTCGAGCAGCATTACACGGGCGAGCTGATGGGGAAAGGTCATTTCGGACATTGAGAGCTTGTATTTGCTCATCTGTTTTACCGTCGGACTTAAGCCGAAGCTGCTGCCGATAATAAAGGCAACGTTTGCTCCGCCCTCGACACCTGCGGTTTCGAGCAGGGTGCTGAATTTTTCGGACGGGTACTGCTTGCCCTCGATACACATTGCAAAGCACGCCGCACCCTTGGGAATTTTTTCGGTGATGAGCTTAGCTTCCGCTTCAAGTGCCGCATCAATCTGCGCCTGAGAGGGATTGTCGGAAAGCTTTACGGGGTTAAGCTCGACAATATTAATTTTACAGAACGCACCAAGACGTTTTACGTATTCCGCACACGCCTCACGCAGATAATTTTCTTTTAGCTTGCCAAGACAGATTACCGTAACGTTCATTTTAAAACACCGTCATTTTCGGGTTGCCGACACCGGCAACTCTTAATATGTAGTCACTGCCCTCCTGCATACCCTTTGCGCTGAGAGCCGCCGCCGTAGTCTGGTAAGCAAGCTCGGGCAGGTTGTTTTCCTTACTTAAGTGACCGAGGAAAAGTCTTGTTGTGCCGCTTTCAACAAGGGTTGCCGCTGTTTTTGCCGCCACCTCGTTTGAAAGGTGACCCTTTTCGGAGAGTATTCTCCGCTTTAACATATACGGGTAGTTGGGGTTATTCTGTAACATTCTTATATCGTGGTTTGATTCGAGCAGAACAAGCTGACTGCAGGCAATGTTTTTGAGCACCTCGTCGTTGACCGTGCCTATATCCGTTGCAATTGCAACGCGGTTGCCGTCTGCTGTTTCAACCGTAAAGCCCAGGCTTTCACGGCTGTCGTGCGGAGTGTGGAAGGGGCGGATATGCATACCGCAGACCTCCATACCCTGCATTGAAATTTCTTCCGCAGGGAATTTGCCCGTAAGTATACCGTTTTGTGCCATTGCGTCCAACGTGCCTGCACTTGAATAGACGGGTATATTGTGTCTGCCTGCAAGCACCTTTATGCCGGCAACGTGGTCGGAATGCTCGTGGGTAACAAAAATTGCGCCGACGCTGCGGATGTCAACGCCGATGCAATCAAGTGTTTCGGCGGTGCGTTTTGCGCTCACGCCGACGTCTATAAGTATGCCTCCCTCAGGCTGACCGACATAAATACAGTTGCCGCTGCTTGAGGAAAAAAGTGAACAGAATCTTGCCATAATAATTAACCTGCGTTTTCGGTTGCGGTTTCGTCATCATCAGGAAATTCTACCCTGGAAATATCGCCGCCCAGAGCCGTGAATTTTTCAACAAAGCGCTCGTAGCCGCGGTCGATATGGGAAATGTTTTCGATTTCGGTCTGACCGTCTGCCGCAAAGCCTGCAATAAGCATAGCCGCACCTGCGCGAAGGTCGTCCGCCCCGACGGGAGCACCTTGAAGCTGCTCTACACCCTGTACAATGGCAACCTTGCCTTCAACGCTGATGTTTGCGCCCATGCGCAGAAGCTGGTCAACGTACTTGAAGCGGTTGTCCCACACGCTTTCGGAAACGATGCTCGTGCCGTCCGCAAGGGCAAGAAGCACAGTCAGCTGGGGCTGCATATCGGACGGGAAGCCGGGGTGAGGCATAGTCTTTACGTTGCAGTGGAAGGGTCTTTCGCTGCAGCTTACTCTGACAGCCTCGTCAAATTCTTCAACCTCCACACCACAGTCAATAAGCTTCTTTGTAATTGACTCAAGGTGCTTGGGTATAACGTTTTTGATAAGCACGTCGCCCTTTGTTGCGGCGGCGGCAACCATATACGTACCTGCCTCAATCTGGTCGGGGATAATTGAATAGGTACAGCCGTGAAGCTCGTCCACACCGCGGATTTTAATAACGTCCGTACCTGCGCCGCGAACGTCCGCACCCATTGAGTTGAGGAAGTTTGCAAGGTCAACAATATGCGGCTCACGGGCAGCGTTTTCAATAATTGTAAGACCCTTTGCTTTTACAGCGGCAAGCATAACGTTTACCGTAGCGCCTACGGAAACAGTATCCATATATATTGCCGAGCCGACAAGCATATCTGCCGAAACGTTTACCATTGCGTTGTCGATTGAAACCTTTGAGCCGAGAAGCTCGAAGCCGCGCAGATGAAGGTCAATAGGGCGGACGCCGAACCAGCAGCCGCCGGGCATTGAGACCTTGGCTCTGTTGTATCTGCCTAGAAGGGCACCTAAAAGGTAGTAGGAAGCACGAAGATGCTTTGTAAGCTCGTTGGGAACGATAAAGGAGTTGATATTGCGGGTGTCGATTTCGAGTGTTGAACGGTTAATCATCTTAACCTCTGCACCGAGCTGGGAGAGGATTTTAACCATAATCGAAACGTCGCTTATATCGGGAATATTTTCAATACGGCAGACATCCTGTGCAAGAATGGTTGCCGGAAGAATAGCTACAACTGCGTTTTTTGCGCCGCTTATTTCAACTTCGCCCCTGAGCGGAGTACCGCCGTTAATAACGATTTTTTCCATCGGCTGAAAGCAGCTCCCTTCTGAAAAGATTTTGTAAAACGAGACCCTTACGGGCAGAAAATGTCAAAATTTCTCACAAAAATATATTTTGACACTATTAACTGCGTTATTATACCATGTAAAACAAGTTTTGTATAGTACTTTGTAAGAAAGTTTTTACATTTTTGTTATATTGACTAAAAATCACAGCACTAATTTTCATAAAAATTTATAATGTAAAAAAAATAACTCTTTATCTATTTAAAATTATGTGCTATAATATCAAAATATAT
>JAZOMP010000142.1:0-33405 GCA_045654045.1 Acutalibacteraceae bacterium | reverse complement strand
TCAGAACGCACGCCTTGCCGCAAGACTTACAGGCTGGAAAATCGATATCAATCCCGAAAGCGGATTCTTTGAGATTAAAGAATAATAATGATAATAATACGAAGGCGGTAACAATATGAATAAACCGAAAAAGGTTCCGCTTCGCAAGTGCCTGGGCTGCGGCGAAATGAAGCCCAAGCAGGAGCTTATCCGTGCGGTGCGCTCACCCGAGGGTGAGATTTCGCTTGACCTCACGGGAAAGAAAAACGGCAGAGGCGCATATATCTGCCGTGACAGCAAGTGCCTTACCGCCGCAATAAAGGCAAAGCGGTTTGAAAGAGCCTTCGGCTGTAAAATTGAACAGCCCGTATATGACAGTATGCTTTCGGAGCTTGAATCCGACAAGCAGAATTAAGGAGGATAACGCATGGCAGCAATCAAATACAGAATCCACGAAGTCGGCAAGGATTTCGGCAAATCGAGCAAGGTTGTGCTCGAGCTGCTTGCAAAGTATTTTGACGACACTAAAAACCATATGACAGCTCTTGAAGATAAAGAGCTTGACATCATTTTCGAAACCTTCACCCAGGAGTCGGCAGTGAGCAGCTTTGACGAGTATTTCGCAACTGCTTCACAGCCCAAGGCTGAGGAGAAGAAGCCCGAGAAGAAGCAGGAAGCTGCTGCACCCAAGGCAGAAGCAGCGAAAAAGCCCGAAAAGGCAGCCGCTCCCGCACAGAAGAAGCCCGAAGGCAAGCCGCACCAGCAGCAGGATAAGAAACCTGCTCAGCAGCCCCAGCAGGCAAAGCAGCCCGAGCAGCAGCCCAAGAAGAAGGATAAGACAGGTCCGCTTCAGGCAAGAACAAAGGGCGAAAAGAGAACAATTGACACAAGAGCAGACAACGTTCAGCTTGAAAAATACAACGAGCGTTACGAGAACATTGTTCCCGTAAACAAGTCCGAGGGTATTCAGGACTCTTCTGTCAGAAAGCAGAAGCTTAACCAGAAGTCCAAGCAGTACCGCAAGCAGGGCGGCAACCAGCGCCGCCGCGAGACAGAGGCAGAAAGACTCAAGAGAATTGCCGCAGAGCGTGCAAGCAGACAGATTTCCATTACAGTTCCCGACGAAATCACAGTCGGAGACCTTGCAATGAAGCTGAAGATGACTGCCGCAGAGGTAATCAAGAAGCTTTTTGCCCTTGGTCAGATGGCTACAATCAACGACGTGCTCGACTACGATACAGCAGAAATCGTAGCTAGCGAGCTCGGCGCAAAGGTAACAAAGGAAATTGTTGTTACAATTGAAGACCGAATCATCGACGCCACAGAGGACGACGATGCTGACCTTCAGCCCAGAAACCCCGTTGTTGTAGTTATGGGTCACGTTGACCACGGTAAGACGTCGCTTCTCGACGCTATCCGACACACTTCCGTTACCTCAACAGAGGCAGGCGGTATCACACAGCACATCGGTGCTTACAGAGTAAAGGCTAACGGCGAGCTTATCACCTTCCTTGATACTCCCGGTCACGCCGCTTTCACTTCAATGCGCGCACGTGGCGCACAGGCAACGGATATTGCCGTTCTTGTTGTTGCCGCTGACGACGGTATTATGCCCCAGACTATGGAGGCTATCAACCACGCAAAGGCTGCGGGTGTTACAATCATCGTAGCTATGAACAAGATGGATAAGCCCGACGTCAACCCCGACAGAATCAAGCAGCAGCTTACTGAATACGAGCTTATTCCTGAAGAGTGGGGCGGCGACACAATCTGTGTTCCCGTTTCCGCACACACAAAGATGGGTATTGACACTCTTCTTGAATCCATACTTCTTGTTGCAGAAATGAAGGAGCTCAAGGCTAACCCCAACAGAGCTGCAAAGGGTATCGTAATTGAAGCAAGACTCGACAAGGGCCGCGGCCCGATTGCTACTCTCCTTGTTCAGAACGGTACACTCCGCTCAGGTGACATTATTGTTGCCGGTACAGCAGTCGGCCGTGTCAGAGCAATGGTTGACGAGCACGGCAATAACGTCAAGGAAGCAGGTCCCTCCTGCCCCGTTGAGATTATGGGTCTTGCCGAAGCACCGCAGGCAGGCGACGTATTCGACGCAGTCAGCGACGAGCGTCTTGCACGTGAGCTTGTTGAACAGCGTAAGCAGAAGATAAAAGACGAACAGTTCAACTCCGTACAGAAGGTTACACTTGACAACCTCTTCTCCTCACTTCAGGCAGGCGAGGTCAAGGACCTCAACGTTATCGTCAAGGCAGACGTACAGGGCTCTGCAGAAGCAGTCAAGCAGAACCTTGAAAAGCTCTCCAACGATGAGGTTCGTGTACGCGTTATCCACAACGGTGTCGGTGCAGTAAGCGAGAGCGACGTTATGCTTGCTAACGCATCCAACGCCATCATCGTCGGCTTCAACGTACGTCCCGACCCCGCAGCTCAGGCTAACGCAGAGCGTGACGGCGTTGAGATGAGAATGTACCGCATCATTTACGACTGTATCGAAGAAATCGAGGCAGCTATGAAGGGTATGCTCGCACCCAAGACCCGTGAGGTTGTTCAGGGCAGAGTTGAGGTACGTAACGTTATTTCAATTTCCTCCGTCGGTAACGTTGCAGGCTGTTACGTTCTTGACGGTAAGGTTACAAGAGCCTCCAAAATCCGCGTTGTGCGTGACGGTATCGTTATCGCAGAGGACGAAATGGGCTCACTCAAGAGATTCAAGGACGACGTCAAGGAAGTTGTTCAGGGCTACGAATGCGGTATCGTGCTGACAAAGTTCAACGATATCAAGCTCGGCGATATCTTTGAGTCCTTCATTATCGAAGAATACAGAGACTGATTGAAAGGTTAAGCGTAAGGACTGTAAAAGGCAGTCCTTACGTGACTTAAAATAATGGCAGGTTATAAAACAGACAGAGTTGCGGAAGATATCAAGCGTGAAATAATCGCAATCATCCGCGACGAAATCAAGGACCCCCGTGTACAGGGCAAGCTTCTCACCGTTGTTAGAGTTGAGGTTTCGGGCGACCTTTCCTACGCAAAGTGTTATATCAGCGCTATGGAAGGCCTTGAAGCCGCACAGGAAGCGGTAAAGGGACTAAAAAATGCGGCAGGCTATATCCGCCGCGAGGTAGGTCAGGCACTCCGCCTGAGAAAGACACCCGAGCTCCGCTTCGTTGCTGACGATTCAATCGAGCACGGTATGAGCATTGCACAGATGCTCAGAAATCTGGGTACCGAAGAATAAAAAACAAAGGAGACAGCTTCCGATGATTATAAATCTTAACGATGCTGCATCTTTCTTAAAAGAACACGACAATTACACAATCATCACTCACGCTCACCCGGACGGAGATACTCTCGGATCGGGCTTCGGGCTCTGCCTTGCACTGCGTTCAATGGGCAAGAAGGCAAATGTAATAAACAATGAGGAGCTTCCCGCAAAATTCCGTTTTCTTGAAGTTGAAAAGCAGGATTTTGAGGAGCAGACCATTGTTGCCGTTGATATTGCCGATGTTTCGCTTATGGGCGAGGATATGAAGGCGAAGTACAGCGAAAGTGTGGATTTGTGTTTAGACCACCACGGCGCAAACAGGCTTTTTGCAAAACAGAGTTATGTTGATTCTGCGGCCGCGGCGGCGGCGGAAATAGTTGCAGAACTTGTTGAACTGCTCGGCATTGAAATGAACGCCGCTATTGCGAACAGACTGTTTACGGGCATTTCAACCGATACGGGCTGCTTCCGCTACGCAAACGTAACGCCGAAAACGCACCTTATTGCGGCTCAGCTTATGGGCTACGGTGCAAACGCGGCTAAAATCAACGTGGATATGTTTGAAACAAAGACAAAGACCTATGCCGCACTTGAAAGAATGGCTCTTGATTCAATGGAATTTTATTTTGACGGTAAGTGTGCAATAATCACAATCACGCAGGATATGTTTGACAAAAGCGGTTCAAGCGAAAACGAGTGCGAGGGCATTGCCGCCCTGCCCAGACAGATTGAGGGTGTCAAGGTCGGCGTAACGATTCGCGAGCGCAGAAACGGCGAATACAAGGCTTCCGTTCGCACTCACGACCCCGTTGACGCTTCGGCTATCTGCTCAAAGCTCGGCGGCGGAGGTCACCGTAACGCTTCGGGCTGTTCGCTTCCCTTCACGCTTGAAGAGGCAAAAGAAAAGCTCCTTGCTACAATAGGTGAGTTTATATGACGGGCGTAGTTTTCCTCGACAAGCCTCAGGGACTTACCTCCTTTGTTGCAGCAAACCGTGTAAAAAGAGTGCTCGGCGCAAAGAAGTCGGGTCATACGGGCACGCTTGACCCTATGGCAACGGGTGTGCTTGTTGTTATGCTCGGCGGTGCTACAAGATTTATCGACTTTCTGCCCTCACACGACAAGGCGTACAGCGCAACGGTAAAGCTCGGAATCACAACAGACACGCTTGACACGGACGGTGAAATACTCACCGAAAAGGAATGCCACGTTACCGCAGAGGAATTTGAGGCGGCTATGCTTTCCTTCCTTGGTGAAATCGAGCAGATTCCTCCTATGTACTCGGCAATAAAAAAAGACGGCAAAAAGCTGTATGAGCTTGCCCGTCAGGGTATAGAAGTTGAGAGAGAAGGCAGAATAGTTAATATCTACTCGCTCAAAATGACGGGTGCAGACGAGGAAAAGCAAGAATTTTCCTTTGAGGTAAAGTGCTCGGCAGGCACTTACGTACGCACCCTTGCAAGCGATATCGGCGAAAAGCTTGGCTGCGGTGCTGCACTGAGCTCACTTCGCAGAATTATGGCACACGGTGCCGTGATTTCACAATGCAAGCCGCTTGAGGAATTGACAGAAAACGATGTTGTCAGCCTCGATTCGCTTCTGCCCTACCCCACAGTTACGGTAAGCGAGGCGCAGGCAAAGCGTTTTTGCAATGGCGGTGAGCTTGACACAAAGCGTTTAAAAGCAAAAACAGATATCGGTCTTTACAAAATATATTCACCCGACAGCAGTTTCCTCGGACTCGGCGAAGTCAAGGAAGACGGTATGCTGTGGGTAAAACGGCTTTATATTGATAACTGATGTAATTAGGATAAAATAGTATGGCTGAAATTAAAAGGGCTGTTGCCCTCGGCAATTTTGACGGCCTTCATTCGGGTCACACCGCCGTAATTGAAAAGGCAAAGGCTATGGCGCAAAACGGGCTTGTTCCTTATGTGCTGTTGCTTGACCCTCTGCCCTGCAACGTGGAAGGCTTCACACCGCACAAGGCACTTATCACCGACAGCGAAAAGGACAAGCTGTTGAGTGATATGGGCATTGAGGTTGTCAGAATTGATTTTCATAAAATTAAAGATTATGAGCCCGAGCGCTTTTTTGAGGACATAATAATTAAAGAGCTCAATGCAGGTGCAGTAAGCTGCGGCTTCAACTACCGCTTCGGCAAGGACGGCAGTGGCGACAGCAGGCTGCTTGAAAGCCTTTGCAAGGCGGCAGGCATTGCTTTTTGCGCAAGTGAGGCTATAGAATACGAGAATCTACCCATAAGCTCAACGAGAATCAGAAGCGCACTCGAAAACGGTGAAATCGAAAAAGCCAACGCAATGCTCGGCAGAGCCTTCGGCTACACGCTCGAGGTTGTACACGGCGACAAAATCGGCAGACTTCTTGACTGTCCGACGATTAACCAGCTTTTCCCCGAGGAGCTTATAGTCCCCAAATACGGCGTTTACTCATCCGAAGCAAAAATTGACGGAAAATGGCTGCGTTCGGTTACAAATATAGGTCGCCGTCCGTCCTTTGAAAACGACGAGCAGCGTAGCGAAACACATATCATCGGCTACAGTGGTGACCTTTACGGAAAAACCGTTGAAGTCAGACTTCTTTCCTATAAAAGAAGCGAAAGAAAATTTTCCTCACTTGACGAGCTTAAAGAGCAGTTGAGTAAGGACAAGGAATAATCTCCAATTCACAATTAACGGAGTGATAATATGGCAACAACAATGAAAAAAAAGTACGGTCTTATGACCGCAATCGCAATGGTTACGGGTGTCGTAATCGGTAGTGGTGTTTTCTTCAAGGCAGAAAAAATTCTTTCTGCAACAGGCGGCGACCTTAAGCTCGGTATCCTTGCGTGGATTGCCGGCGGTCTGATAATGCTTGCCTGTGCATACGCTTTTTCAATACTTGCAAACAGAATTGAAAAGTGCAACGGTCTTGTTGACTACGCCGAAGCAATGGTAGGCAAAAAGTATGCCTATTTTATCGGCTGGTTTACCTCGGTTATTTACTACCCCTGCCTTACAATGACACTTGCATGGGTAACGGCACGATACACGCTTGTTCTGATTTTCCACGATCAGGCGGATATTACGGGCGGTCTTTGTATGACTGTTGCCGCTTTTTACCTGATACTCAGCTTTGCAATCAACCTGCTTTCCCCCGTTATTGCCGGTAAGGTGCAGGTTTCCGCAACAATCATCAAGCTCATTCCCCTTTTCCTTATGGCTATAGTCGGCACGATTTACGGACTTACAAAGGGCTACACCGTTGAAAACTTTACAACAATTGTAAACGAGGTTGAGACAGGTCCTGCCCTTTTCACCGCAATCTGTGCTACAGCCTTTGCTTACGATGGCTGGATTATTGCAACCACAATCAACGCAGAGCTTAAGGACGCAAAGAAAAACCTTCCCCGCGCACTTATTTTCGGCTCACTTGCAGTTATTATCGCTTACATTCTCTACTACGTAGGTCTTGCAGGCGGTATCACCAACGCTGAAATGATGCAGGGCGGCGAAACAGGCGCAAGACTTGCTTTCGAGGCTGTTTTCGGCAAGCTCGGCGGCACAGCGATTTTCGTGTTTGTTGTCATTTCCTGCTTCGGTACGCTCAACGGTCTTACCCTTGGTTGTTCAAGAGGTATGTACGCTCTTGCAGCCCGTAACCAAGGACCCAAACCTTACGTTTTCGCACAGGTTGACAAGGCAACGAATATGGCTCCCAGCTCCGCTACAATCGGTCTGCTTATGTGCATTGTGTGGATGGTATTCTTCTACTGCTCACAGTTCACTTCCTTCGGTCCGAGCTGGGGCATCATCGCCTTTGACCCCACAGAGCTTCCCATCGTTACAAGCTACGCTCTGTATATTCCGATTTTCTTTATGATGCTCTTCAGGCTCAAAGATGCAGGCTTTGCAAAGCGTTTCATCGCTCCTGCCGTTGCAATGGTCGGCTGTGGTTTTATGATGATGGCAACCGTAGTCTCCCACCACAAATTCGTTATCGGCTACCTCATTGTATTTGCCGTACTCATGGCAGCCGGTATGTTCTTCTCAAAGGAAAAGAAAGCGGTTAAGTAAAAGCTTATAAACAGTTAATCCCCGATGGTTAAACACCATCGGGGATTTTTGTTATGTGCTGTTAATTAATAAATTCTGAACGTTTTTACTTCAAACGGCTTATATGTAAACTCGAAGGTTTCGCCGTCAAATGCTACGGGAGTTTCGTCCTCTTCAATCATATTACACTCGGTAACCGTTTTACCGCCGAGCTTCCAGGTAACCTTACCCTTGCCTCTGCGGCGCTCTTCCTCGGCAATACGGATGATAATACCTCTGCCGTCCTGAGCGTTCTTGATACAGTCAACGGTGAAGCTGCCGCCCTCAACTGTGAGGAAGCTGCTGCCGCTTTCGATTGCGCCGTCCTGCTTACCTGCAACCCTTGCAACAGGGGGAACATTGAGGCAAAGACCGTTCTTGACTGTTTCAGCATCCTGCCAGCCGTTCTTATGCGGATAGTAAGCGTAAACAAAGGTGCTGATGCCGTGGTCGCCTGTTCTGTCTGGACAGGTCGGAGCACGCATAAGGGTAAGTCTCATACGGGAATTGTGGATATCGTAGCCGTACTTACAGTCATTGAGAAGGCTGACACCGTAGCCGCCCTCGGAAAGGTCTGCCCACTTGTGTGCAGCAACCTCGAAACGGGTGTAGTCGAAGCTTGTGTTCCAATGTGTCGGGCGCTTGATTGCACCGTGAGCAATATTGTAGGTAGCCTCTGTGTCAATAATTGCAACGTTGAACTCTGCCTTGAGCACCTTGTCGCTCTCGTGCCAGTCAACAGTTGTGTCGAAGAGAAGCATATCGCTGTCACGGTTGAGGATAATCTTCTGTGTGATTGTGGACTTGTGGAACTTGCGGACAATTTCGATTACACCGCGCTGTGCGTTGGATTCGAGCACCTTGATGCTCTCTGCCTCGTCAAGTGTCCACACCTTTTTCTTGTAGTTGATTTCAAGGTTCCACGCAGTTTCGTGAATACACTTGTCAAGCGAAACTGTGAGAAGGTTGCCCTTACCGTCAAGGGACTCTCTGTCGTTAACCTTGTCGTAGATGCTTGTAATTACGCCATTTTCGTCGAATACAGCCTTGATTTTGCTATTTTCAAGAACAGTTGCAGTTGCTGTTACAGCGTCGTATTCTGCCGTATTTTCGCCGAGTGCAAATACCTTGCAGCCAAATGCGGGAAGAGGCTCGTCGGGAGTAAAGGTGAGCAGGAAGCCGTTTTCCTTCTTCTCGAATACGTGGGGCAGAGCCTTACCGTCCTTACCGAGGGGAACAAGCTTGTCACTTTCAACGTTGAGCTTTACAGGCAGAGCATTTTCAACGCTTACAAGGTTCCAGCAGATAATGCTGTCGCCCTCGGTCTTAACGGTAGCGTTAAGAGCGTTAAGAAGCTCGTTCTTGAGTTCTCTGTTCATCTTGCGGAGCAGAGCGTATTCCTTCTTACAGTCCTCAAATACTTCGTGAATTGAAGTACCGGGAAGAATATCGTGGAACTGGTTTGTGAGAAGGCACTTCCACGCAGTTTCGATTTTTTCTTTCTGATATGCAACACCGCAGAGCTTTTCTGCAAGAACGTTAAGCATTTCGTTACGCTCGATTGCGTATTCACCGCGGCGGTTGTTCTTCTTAACAAAGTGCTGGCTTGTGAACGTACCTCTGTGGTTTTCGTAGTACATTTCACCGTTCCATACGGGAAGCTCTTCCTTCTTTTCTGCCGTGATTGCAAAGAAATCGTCAACGTGGCCGATATGTGCCTGCGGAAGACCGGGGAAGTTCTGCAAACGCTTGCCTCTTTCGAGCATCCAGTTTGTGGGGCCGCCGCCACCGTCGCCGTAGCCGTACATCTGCATAGCGGTGTCAAGCTGCTCCTTGTTGTTACACTCGCGGTCGGAGGTCATAAGCTCGGAAACGCTGAATACACCGTTGTAGCCGGGGTGCATCATATGAGCCATAACCTGTGTACCGTCGTTACCCTGCCAACGGAACATATTGAACGGGAACTTGTTTGTATCGTTATATGAAAGCTTTGAGGTGATGAAGTTTGTCATACCGCAGCGCTTGATAATCTGCGGAAGTGCCCAGGTAAAGCCGAAGCAGTCGGGCAGCCAGTAGGTCTTGGAAACCTTGCCGAATTCGTTTTTGAAGAATTCCGTACCGTAGAGCACCTGACGGATAAGTGCTTCACCGGAAGCGACGTTGGTATCTGCCTCAACCCATACGTTACCGCAGATATCCCACTGGTTGTTGGCAACCTTTTCCTTAATCATTTCGTAAAGCTCGGGGTAGTGCTTCTTTACCATATCGTAAAGCACAGCCTGGCTCTGACCGAAGGTCATTTCCGGGTACTTATCCATAAGAGTTACAACGTTGGAGAAGGTACGTGCGCTCTTGCGGATACTCTCCTGAATTCTCCACAGCCACGCAACGTCAATATGGCTGTGACCCGTAAAGATAACCTTTGAGGTTGCCGACCACGGAATTTTTGCGAGTCTTTCAAGATAGAGCTTGCGTGCCTCAGCAATAGACTTTCTTACCTCGGGCTCGTCAAAATCGTAATCTACAACGTGTAAGCTGTCATCTATAGCAGAATAAACGAGGGAATAAATATGCTCATCCTTAATGAATTCGAGTGCCTGGAAAGCAACCTCAAGGTCGTACCAGTAGCCCTCGCAAGCCTCGTCAGCAACCCAGACGTAAGCTGTCCTGAAGGTGTATTCTGTGGACTTTGCGCCATCCATACCCTCATCGCAGAATTCCATCGAGTTAACAGCGGATTCAAGCTCGATGTTAAGAACGTCGCCTGCGTTGAATCTGTCCTTGAGAACGATGGTACCTCTTTCGGGTGCATATTTTGAAGAGGAAACCGAGCCGCAGAACTTGCCGTTGACCTTTACAAGGCTTTCACCGCCGATGAAAAATTCAAGGCGGAGCTCCTTGCCTGCCATTTCTTCGGGCACGGTAAATGCGGTGCGGAAGAAGTGAGCCTCGTCATAGCCTGTTGACCAATGCTGACCGAGGGTCATCTCTCCTCTGTTTTCTTCGGGTGTGTAGTTGCCTTGCTCGTACATAGCGTGGGTGTATGACCAGACGGGCAGGTCTGCCTTGTACAAAGCACAGTACTTGCGAAGCTGGTTATACATATCCTTAAGCACGCCGAGTTTAGGTGTAAGCATAGATATATACCTCCTGAATAATTTTATCTTCTGTTAATATCACGGTAGTTGACTACCCTGATTCTTCTGCGTCTGCGGTTTTTGTTTACATAGATGTTTGCAACGATAAGGAAAACGATTACGGCTGCAAGAATAATAGCAAAAATCTTGAAACCCGTTGTTTTTGCAAGGTCGCCAAGCTTGCCCGTAACAAAGAGTATGATACTGCGGTCAATATCCTCTGCTGCAACAAGCTTTACTCTAGCAATTTCCTCACCTGCGTAGGTGACAACAGCTTCACAAACCTCATCGCCCTTTTTCAGCGGAGCATCAACGGATTCGGGCAGGCTGTCCTTTACCGGCTCGACAAGCACGCTGCCTGCGTCAACGCCGACGGGTACAAGCGCAAAGCACTCCTCCTTGGGCACAAGGCGGACGTGGTCAACACCCCAGGCGTAATTAACCTTTGCAACCGTTATAATCTGCGACGGGTCTGTGACAGTCTTGAGCTTGATATTGTCAAACGTCCACTCAAGCATTGCCTTTGTGTCCATAAAGGCAAAGTTTTCGTCATAGCCGTCCTTATCGTAATCGTAAAACGGGGCCTTCATTGCAACGGCAAGGTAGCTGTAACCGTTTTTGGTAGCGGTAGTGATAACGCACTTACCTGCCTTGGTTGTAGAACCCGTTTTGATACCCTTTGCTTCTTCGAGATAATACTCCTTATAGCCGTTGAGCAAAAGGAAATTTGTTGTGCGGATTTTGCGCTCGGGATTCATATTGGTTGCGGGAAGCGTATATTCCTTTGTTGCACTTATTTCGTTGAAAACAGGGAAGGTCATAGCGTATTTGGCCAGCTTTGCCATATCCTTTGCGCACGAGTAGTGGCCGTCCTCATCAAGACCGTGAGGGTTAGCAAAATGTGTATTTTCACAACCTACCTCTTTGGCAAGGTCGTTCATCATCTCAATAAACTTTGCAATTGAGCCTTCGCCTATATAATCGGCAAGTATCATTGCTGCCTCGTTGGCACTGCTCACCATAAGGCAGTAAAGAAGGCTTCTTACCGTTATTTCCTCGCCTACCTTTATACCTGCAAGCGAGCTGCCCGTACCGTCAAGCGCACGGATACAGTGCTCGGGCACGGTAATAACCGTATCAAGCTCCTCACAGTTTTTAAGGGTCAGCGCCGCCGTAACGATTTTTGTGAGCGAAGCCGGTGAAGTCTGCTTCCCGGAATTCTGCTCGAAAATCACTGTACCCGTATCAAGACTTTCAATATAAAAAATCTCGGTTTCAGTCTTGACGGATGAGTTATAGACGGCACTTGCCCCTATCGGAGCAACGCAGGAAAAAATAACCGCCATTGAAAGCAAAAAAATTATTACTTTTTTCATAGACAAAGCCTCATAAAATGTAGTATTATAAATAGGTATTAATTATAGGAGAAACTTTTATGGTATATATAACAGGTGATTTACACGGCGATTTCGACCGCCTTGATTCAATAAAACTCAAAAAGGGCGACACCCTCATTATCTGCGGCGACTTCGGCCTCATATGGGACGGAAGTGCAAGAGAGGAAAAGCTTTTGCGCCAGCTTGGCAAAAAGAAATTCAACATCTGCTTCCTTGACGGCACACACGAGAATTTCGAGCTGCTCGACGAATACGACGTAGGCGTTTTCTGCGGCGGTAAGGCACACAACATTTCGGGCAACCTCTATCACCTTATGAGAGGTCAGATTTACTCAATTGAAAAACAGACGTTTTTCGCAATGGGCGGCGGTGAAAGCCCCGACATTGATATGCTGTTTGACAACGGTGCGTGGTCACGCCGTGAATTTCCCAGCAGCGAGGAATTGGCAGAGGGTGCGGAAAATATGGAAAAGGTAGGTTGCAAGGTAGATTACATAGTAACCCACGAGCCGCCCTCAAAAATCAAAAGCTTCTTAAAGCTTCACAGCGAAAACCCTGCAAGAATAACAGGTCTCAACGCTTATTTCGACGAGATGAGCTCTGCCTGCGAGTATAAACGCTGGTTTTTCGGAAGCATGCACATTGATAAGCACATTTCCACCACGCATATTGCGGTTTACAAAAAGGTTATCAACGCACAAACGGGCGATATAGTATATTGATTTTCAAAGGCATCTTAACGGATGCCTTTATTTTTTTGTTAGTGTCCCCAGAATTTGCGGTCAAGACTTCGGAAGCGGATTGCTCTGCCGATATGCTCAGCCTCTATTAATTCGCTGGAATCCAGGTCAGCAACCGTACGGGCAACACGGAGAATTTTATCGTAAGCACGTGCCGAAAGTCCTAACTTTTCAAATGCATTTTTAAGCATTAAGTTTGCCGAATCCGTCATAACGCAGAATTTTTTAGTCTGCGCAGGCGACATTTTTGCGTTACAGCTTGAAGCACTGCCCTTGAGTCGGTCAAGCTGAATAGCCCTTGCGGCATCGACACGCTTTTTGATTTCGGCGGAGCTTTCCGCCTTTGCCGTTGCGGAAAGGTCGTCGTAATCTACGGGAGGAACTTCGATATGTATATCTATTCTGTCCAGAAGCGGACCCGAAACACGGTTAACGTAGCGGTTTGCCGCACCGCTTGAGCAGGTGCAGGGTCTTGTGGGGTGACCGTAGAAACCGCACGGACAGGGGTTCATAGCGCAAACGAGCATAAGCGAACAGTCATATGAAACCGTACCCGACGAACGGGTGAGGTTAATTACACCGTCCTCTATCGGCTGACGGAGAATTTCAAGAGCCTGCTTGCTGAATTCGGGAAGCTCGTCGAGGAAAAGCACACCGTTATGGGCAAGAGATATATCGCCCGGACGGGGCACGAAGCTGCCGCCGCCTGCAAGACCTGCGGGAGAAATAGTGTGGTGCGGCGAACGGAAGGGTCTTGACTTTATAAGCGAAACTCCGGCAGGCAGAGCACCTGCAACGGAATAAACCTTGGTGGTTTCAATTGACTCCTCAAAGCTCATATCGGGCAGAATTGAGGGCAGACGTTTTGCCAGCATACTTTTACCCGAGCCGGGAGGGCCTATCATCATAACGTTGTGTCCGCCTGCCGCCGCAACCTCGAGCGCAAATTTCGCCTCAAACTGACCCATAACCTCGCTGAAGTCGGGTGCATCGGGCGCAAGCACGCTCTGTATGTAGTCGGCTTCGTTTGCAGGAGCAAGCTCCTTTGAGCCGCGAAGGTGGCTGAGCAAATCGAACACGGTTTTTACGGGGTAAACGGTGATTCCCTTTACAACGCAGCTTTCCGCCGCATTATCGAAAGGTACAAATATTTCCTTTATGCCGTTTTTCTGCGCCTCTATTACCATAGGCAGAGCACCGTTAACTTTTCGGATTTCGCCGTTGAGCGACAATTCACCGAGGAAGGCACAGCCCGAAAAATCACCTTTAAGCTGTGAGCTTGCCTTGAGAACGGCAATATAAATCGGCAAATCGTAAATCGGACCGACCTTACGCTTGTCCGCAGGTGCAAGGTTTACGGTTATACGGCTGACGGGAAAGGACATACCCGTATTTTTAATAACGGAATTTACCCTTTCGCCCGATTCACGTACAGCCGAGTCGGGCAGACCGACAATATCAAAATGGGGAAGTCCGCGCGAAACGTCTGCCTCAACGCTGACCATATATGTATCCATACCGAATATACCGACGCTGTTTATACGGGCAAACATTCCGCTTTCCCCACCTTTTTACAAATTGTAAATTAAGAATTACTTATCCTTCTGCTTGGAGTACTTGAGCTTGTAGATAGTTCTCATAATAAAACAGTCAAGCTTGCCGATATAGTTGGGCTTACCGAAGGAACAGCCTGCTATGTAGGACTTGCAGTTTTTCTCGACAACCATCTGAATAGCGTTAGCGTCGTACATATCCGAGCCGCAGCAAAGCACGCTGCCGTCCTTAAGGAAAGCGGCATTTCTGCCCTTGAGTGCCTTGACAACCTTGCTGTCGCTGTTTGCCTTGCGTACCGTTACGCCGGCAATCTGAGCAAAGTCATCAAGCAGGGGCTTGAGCTTACTGCCGCATTTCTTGGCAGCACCGAGAATATCGGGTGTTGCGGACTGAACAATTGCGTTTACATCGGGGCGGGCAACGTAGATGTCTCTGTGAATTGCTGCCATTGCAAAATTCTTACCGTCCATACCGCTGAAGGGACACTCGATGCTTGAGCCATCATCACCCGAAAGAATAATCTTTTCGTTATCTCTGATAGAGGAGTAGCAGACAGGCTTTTTAGTTTCGGGGAGCTTGTATTTTTTAAGTATATATACGTTGCAGGCATCCTCAAGAGTCTGTGCAACGAAAAAGGCTTCACTGCTGTCCTTACCCATACATACGGCACCGTGGTGGGACATAATTACAGCCTTGCTGTCGGGGTTGTTTGCAATTGCGGTATGTACGCCCACCTTGAGCTTCTTTGTGCTGGGCATACCGTAGGAGGCAAGCGGTACCTTGCTGCCGAGAACACTTGCGTGCATTGCGCTTTCTACGGGCATATCCTTGCCCAGAACGCTTACAACCGAAGCGTTGAGCTGGTGTGTGTGAATAACGAAATTGCAATCGGGACGGAGCTTATAGGCGGAAGCGTGAACGCCCTTTTCGGAGGAGGGCTTAACGTCACCGTCATAGCTGAGATCATCGATTTTAACCTTGACAATTTCATCGGGAGTAAGGCTTTCGTAAGACCTGCCGCTGGGGGTAATAACAAACTCCGTATCGCTGATTCTGCAGCTTACGTTACCCCATGTTCTTGCAATAAGACCGTTAGCAACGAGCATTTTACCTGCTTCGATAACGGCTAATTTTGCCTGCATGATATCCATATTTCATACCTGTCCTTTCGTTTTCTGATATATGTGAAATTAAATTTAAGCCAATAGCTGATTTTCTGCTTCGGGTGCATCGAGGTTACCCATTTCGTTAAAATAGTAATCATAAACTGAAGCAGCAATTGTGGCAAGCGAAGAACCGCTGCCTGCACCTTCAGCGGCAATGCATATGGCAATCTGCGGATTGTCCGCAGGAGCATACGTAATCAGGAAGCCGTTGTTGGTTGTTACACGGTAGCCGTTGATTGTACGGTCAACCTGCGAGGTACCTGTTTTTGCGGCGGCGGAAACGGGTAAGTCCTTGAACGCATAGGAGCAGTAGCCGATTGAGCCGACAAGCTCCATACCTCTGCGCACGGTAGCAAGAGTGTTCTGAGAAAAGCCTGTTTTAAGTATTACCTCCGCACCGTTTTCAAACACGGTTTCGGAATAGTCCGCCGATTTTACCGTCTTGACAAAATGCGGTCTGTAGCGCGTACCGCCGTTTGCGATTGTTGCACAGTAATTTACAAGCTGAACAGGCGAGAACATACTGCCACCGTTGCCGATTGCGTTCTGCAATGTAAAGCCGGGCTGCCAGACCTGATTGAGAGAAGCACGGTATTCCGGGCTGTCCAGCGTGCCCGTTGCCTCGGGCAGTTCAACACCCGTTTTGGCACCCAGGCCGTAAATCGAAGCGTATTCGTTGATTGTTTCTATGTTCGTCTGTTCGGCAACGTTGTAGAAATAGATGTTACACGATTCGTTGATTGCCGAAACAACGTTCATCGTAAGACTTTCGTGCTTCTGCAGGCACTGGAAGCGGTGGTCAAGATAAGTATAGCTTCTGGTGCAGCGGAAATACGTGCCGCTTGTGATAAGTCCCTCTTCAAGCGCCGCAGTTGCAGTACAAGGCTTGAAGGTTGAACCGGGTGAATAGGTGCTCATCAAAGCTCTGTTCCACAAAGGTGCGTTGGTTGCCTTGACAAGCTCGCTGTAATCCTGCGAGAAGGTTGAAATATCAAAGGCAGGATAGGAATAGCTTGCGAGAATTTCGCCGTTGCTGACGTCCTCGATTATAATTGCGCCTGCGGGATCAACCATACTGTCCTCACGCAGCTTTTCAAGACCGCTTGAAAGAGCCTTCTTGGCAACCTCCTGCAGATTTTTGTCAACTGTCAGCACAACGGTGTTGCCCTGTTCAGGCTCGATTTCGTAATCTGTCGTGACCTTACCGTCGGCATCGGTGGAAATTGTTTTAATACCCCTTGTGCCGCGCAGATAGCTTTCCATTGCCCCCTCAATGCCGTCCTTACCTATCACAGCGTTGAGAGCATAGCTTTCGCCTGTCTCTTTTTTCTCGGCATATTCCTCGGCGCTGATAAGGCCGACTCTGCCGAGCAGGTGAGGCATAAGCGTGCCGTCGCTGTATTCGCGGTAGGGCACGATTTCAACGTCAACCCCAAGGAAGAACGAGCTGTTTTCCTTAATCTTTGCAACCGTTTCCATAGGCACATCGTTAGCAAAGGTATACGGAATAGCCATGCTGAACGAGATTCTGGTCATCTCATACCGGACAGAAGCAATCTTGCGTGCCGTAGCCGTATCGTACTGCTCAAGCTTGTATTTTTCAACGAGAGCGTCCATACAGTTCTGCGCAGTTGCATAAGAATTTAGTTCAAGTATGTCCGTACGAAGCTCCTCAATATCCTTTTCCCTGTCCTTGGCAAAGGCAACGCTGCCGTCCTTGCCGATTACGATGGGCAGGTTGTCGTTCCATTCAAGACCCTGCTGTTCGAAAAGCTCAACCAGAGCCTTGATAATCTGGTTGCGCTTGCTGTTTTCCTTAATCGGCGGGAAATAAGCGTAGTCAAAAATAATTGAGTTACCCTGACGGTTTGAAACGAGGGCAGAACCGTTTCTGTCGAGGATTTCACCTCTTGCACCCTCTACCTTAACGGTTTTGACGGAGATTGAGGTGCCTGCCTTGGCGTACTCCTCGCCGTCAATAACCTGAATTTTAAAAAGCGAACCTAGGAAAACAGCGCATACGAGCACAAAAGCAGAAACGGCAACAATACCCCTGCTGCTCATTTTCTTCTTCCGGTTCATATTTGCACTTCCTTTCCTCGTTTATTTTTGTGAGCTGTTTAAAATGACAACTCATCATTCTCCATATTGAGAAACTCTTTCTTGATAGCCCTTACAAGATAGTAGAACACGGGCATTAAAATTATATTAAGCAAAGCTGTCGGCAGATAAAACGTGAGCAAGGGCTTCCAACCGCCTGCCACTCCGTGAATACCCACGCTTACAAGCCAGCTTACAAGTGCATACAAAACTGACCAGAACGAGGTAAGAATTGTTGCTGTAAGCAGATTATTCATCATCAGATAGGTCATCAGCAAGCCACAGATGAAGCCCGCCAACGCAAAGAACAACGCGTAAACACCGTCGCCGTCGGCGTTGTTCATATCGCACAGCACACCTGCAAGCAAGCCGAAAATAAGGCCGTAGGTCTCACGCTCAAACATACCGACCGTAACAGTCAGCGCAAGCAGGGGCAGAAGCTCAAGCCCGAAAACATCGGGCAGTACACCCGAAATCTGCAACACACCGAAGCCTAAAATCAAAAAGAAGAAAACGACACGACGCATAATCTTCGGCCTGTTTTCTTTCCACGCCTGCGGTATCATTTTCTTCCCTCCTAGCATTATAAAAATCCATTCATTATTCAGCTGATATCGCCCACACCCATACCTTTGAATGATGTGATAATAAACACGTCTCTCAGCTGGGCAAAATCAACCTGGGTGTTGATTACTGCGTAGGACGAAATATTTGTTGTATCGTTCCTGACCTCTTCAACCGTACCGATAATTAAATCCGCCGGATAAATTCCGCCAACACCCGAGGTACAGACTATACCGCCGGGGGCAATTGCGGTTGTTCTCACAAGACCCGAAAGAGAGCACTTGCCCTCTTTGGCAAGGTCAACGGTTGTGGTTGAATAGCCCGATTCTCTTGTGCGCACCTCGTAGGCGCTTACGTTGACCTCGGGGTTGAGAACTGTATTTACAACGCAATATGTCGGCGCAGTCTTCACAACAACGCCGACAAGATATTTTCCGTAAATTACAGGGTTGTTGACCTTAACACCGTCCAACTCACCCTTATTGAGCGTAAAGGAACCAAACGCATCCGAACTGTCGCTGCCGATAACGGATGCGCTTGCAAACTGAAAGTCTTCGTTTTCCTCTTTTAGCTCCAAAAACTCCTCGTAAAGAGCTATCTGCTGTTTTGCCTGCTCGTAGCCGACAAGCTCCTTCTGTGCTTCGCCAAGCTGATTTTCAAGCTCCTTAACCCTTTCCTGATACCGTGCTGAGGAACGGAAATAAACCGAAAAATCCTTCACGGAATCGGCAATAGTGCTTGATACGCTCTGCAACGGTGAGAACACCGTGCCGAGCACCGTAGAAGCGGGCGAAGAGCCGCTTTCGGTAGCGGCGGCAATTACTATACTGAGCAACAGTACACCAAAGAAGCCGAGAAAGCCTTTGAAGCGTGTGCTTTTGAAAAAGCTTCGCATTTATCTCTTATCCTTTTTCTTCTTTTGTCCGCTGAGAGTACCGAGAGCATCGTTCTCGAGGCAGAGACCCGTACCGTCAACAACACAGTCGAGCGGATTTTCCGCAATGTGAACAGGCATCTTTGTTTCGATTTCGATAAGCTTATCAAGACCGCGGAGAAGTGCACCGCCGCCTGTAAGCATAATGCCGTGGTCGATAATATCGGCAGCAAGCTCAGGCGGAGTCTTTTCGAGCGTAGAACGGATAGCGTCGATAATCTGGCTTACCGGATCGGAAAGAGCCTCGCGGATTTCCTCGGAGGTAACCTCAACGTTCTTGGGCAGACCGTCCATAAGGTTACGGCCCTTGACGTTCATTGCACCCTCACCCTCGTAGGGGTAAGCGGAGCCGATGCGGATTTTGATATCCTCTGCGGTACGTTCACCGACAAGAAGGTTATACTTTTTCTTGATGTAGGCAATAATAGCATCGTCAAAATCGTCACCTGCAACTCTTGCGGAACGGGAAGTAACGATATCGCCAAGGGACAGAACGGCAACCTCTGCCGTACCGCCGCCGATATCAACTACCATGCTGCCTGTTGCCTCGCTTACGGGGAGACCCGCACCGATAGCGGCTGCCATAGGCTCCTCGATAAGGCTTACGTATTTTGCGCCTGCGGAACGAGCGGCATCGTGAACGGCTCTGCGTTCAACCTCTGTAACGCCCGAGGGAATACAAATCATAACTCTTGCCCTGTTGAAGGGTGAACCGCTGATGGCACGCTTGATAAAAGCCTTGAGCATATCTGCGGTAACGTCGAAATCAGCGATAACGCCATCCTTAAGGGGGCGTACAGCTGTAATTGAGCCGGGAGTACGGCCAATCATTTCCTTAGCCTCTGCACCTACTGCAACAACCTTGGGAGGCTGTGAGCGCACGTCAACAGCAACAACGCTGGGCTCTCTGATAACAATGCCCTTACCCTTTACGAATACGAGGGTGTTGGCAGTACCGAGGTCAATACCTATATCCTGTGAAAAAAGCATAATTAATTTCTCCTTGCCTCAAATATCTTTATATTCTGTACTCTATTGTATCAAGAATTGCCTTGAAATCGTACTCGTTGATTTCCTCAAAATCGCAGGCACAGGTAAACGTCATAACACCCGAGGGAACGTCTATGAAGTAAACCTCAAGGTAAGCGTCGGTCTTGCCGCTTGTTGTCATCATTAGCTTTTTAGCGTCGCGACCTGCAACCTGAACGTCGGAAACCTCAATCTTTGCGCTGCCGTCTTCAATTTTGGGAGCAAAGATAGTGTTGAGCTCTTCAATTCTGGTTTCTGCGGTGGGGATAACACCCTCTTCGTCTGCACCGACAAAGGTGTAGTCAATCTTTATCTCGTCCTTTTTGTCGCGGAGCATAATCGAATCGTAGCCGATATTTTTCCAGCCTCTGGGCATTGTGATTGTAAACTGCTGACAGGAAACGGTCTTGCCGTCGATAAGGTATGAGGGGTATGAAACAGGGTGAGTCTGGTCAACACCGTTAGCATCCGTAACCTTCCAAAGAAGGTTACCCTCTTCATCAACACGGGTAACGCCGTTAGCGTCCGTTGCAAGCTCGTAAGCCGCCTCGCCTATTTCGGGACGGTAGTAGATTTTACCACCCTCTTCGTAAAGAAGCTTCTGTGAGTTGTCCTCACCAGAGCAAGCAGCAAAAGCTGTAAGACAAATTGCAAGTGCACCAAGCACAGAGATGATTTTTACGGTGGATTTTTTCATAAATATTTTTTCCTCCCTTTCGATAATCATACACTTTGAAGTATATCATCCTATATATTAAAAGTCAATAATTATAATTATTAAAATATAAGTGCAAAACCAAAATAAAAAAGCCGGGCAAAGCCCGACCCTCGGTAAAATTTCTCGTTTATTATTCACAAAAAAACAACCCCATTCAAACGAACGGGGTTGGATTTTTGAACTTAGTCAGCTGTGTAGGGCAGAAGAGCAACGTAGCGTGCACGCTTGATAGCTGTTGTAAGCTCTCTCTGGTGCTTTGCGCATGTGCCTGTTACACGTCTGGGGAGAATCTTTGCTCTCTCAGATGTGAATCTGCGAAGCTTGTTAACGTCCTTGTAGTCGATGTAATCTACCTTATCAACACAGAAAGTGCAGACTTTTCTGCGGCCTTTTCTGTTGGGACGTCTGTCATTCTTCTCATATGCCATTGTAGTTATCCTCCTTGTAAGATTTTAGAACGGAAGGGAATCATCGTCGTCTTCGATAGACTCGAAGTCGCCCATACCGCCTGTTGAGAAGCTGGCAGCAGGTGCTGCCGGTGCTGCTGTTGCGGGACGCATTGCTGCGCCGCCTGCTGTTCCGCCTTCTGCCTTGGAGCCGCAGAAACTTACGTTATCTGCAACAACCTCGACTGCGGTACGCTTGTTACCCATTTTGTCCTCGTAGCTGCGGGTCTGGATTGAGCCCTGGACAGCAATCATCGAGCCCTTGCGGAAATAGCGTGTGACAAAATCTGCTGTCTGACGCCATGCGACAATGTCGATGAAATCTGCCTGACGCTCTTCGCCCTGACGGACGTAGCCGCGATCAACAGCGATACGGAACGAGGTAACGGAAATTCCCGTAGTAGTTGTACGGAGCTCAGGGTCTGCAACAAGGCGACCCATAAGAATTGCACAGTTGAGCATTTCTTTTTCCTCCTAAGATTACTTGCGGATGATCATTGAACGAAGAACGCCGTCTGTGATCTTGAGAACACGGTCGAGCTCTGTCTGGAAATCGGGAGCACTCTGGTAGTTGATTACTACGTAGAGAGCTTCTGTTTCGTCGTTGATCGGGTACTCAAGCTTACGCTTACCCCATACATCAACGTTTTCTACAGTGCCGTTCTTCTCGATCATACCCTGGAACTTCTCTGTGAGTGCGTTTGCAGCCTCCTCACCCTTTGCAAGGGAGAATACCAACATGATCTCGTAGTTGTTCATTGATTTGCACCTCCTTATGGTCTTTGGCCCCGGATACTCCTGTTCCGAAGCAAGGATTTGCCGTAAATTCATTACAGCAATATGGGATTATATCAAATTTTGCCACCCGTGTCAAGCACATGAGTGGCAAAATTCAAGCAATATAATCGGCTTAATTTGGTGGAATTTGATATTATTCCGCAAAACAAGCCTCGATTTTCTTCATTTCTTCGGGAATGTTTATGCTCTGCGGGCAGGCGGACTTACATTTGCCACAGGCACGGCAGAGGTCTGCTTTGCCGCTGAGAGCTTCATACATTTCCTTTGCCGTTCTCTTGCCCTTATGGACAGAAGCGTTATATGCCGCAAAGCTGCCGGGGATATCCACACCAAACGGGCAGGGCATACAGTATTCACAGCCCGTGCAGCCGACAAGAGGCATAGTGTGGAAAACCTCGTCCGCCTTTTTAAGGCAGTTTCTCTCATAGGGGGTTAGCATATTAACGCTGCTGCGCTTTGCGTAGCGCAGGTTATCCTCAACCTGCTTGGGTGTGCTCATACCGCTCAGGAGAAGGGCAACCTCTTCTCTGTCCCAGATAAAGTCGAGTGCTGTTTCGACCTTGCTCTTGGACTTCGGAAGTACTTCCTTTACTCTTGAAGGCAAGCCCTGTACAAGTCTGCCGCCTCTGAGAGGCTCCATAATAATTACGCTCATACCCTTGGCGTAAGCGTATTCCAGACCTTCTGTGCCTGCCTGGTGCTTTGTGTCAACGTAGTTGTACTGAATCTGGCAGAAGTCCCAGTCGAAGGCGTCAACAATTTCCTTGAAAAGGTCAACGTCGTCGTGGAAAGAGAAGCCCAAATACTTGATTTTGCCTGCTTCTCTTGCCTTGACCATACTGTCAAGCACGTTATATTTAAGAACCTTGTTGTTCCACAAATCCTTGTTGAGAGTGTGGAGAAGATAGAAATCTATATAGTCTGTCTTCAGCCTTTCAAGCTGGGTGTCAAGACGCATTTCAAAGGTGATTTCGTCGGTCAGATCGTAAACGGGTGATTTAGTTGCGAGGTAAACCTTTTCCCTGTAGCCGTCGCCGAGTGCTTCGCCGACAAACTCCTCGCTTTCACCGTCGTGATAATAGTAGGCCGTGTCTATATAATTCACGCCCTCGTCAATTGCGTGGCGTATCATTTCGGTTGATTTTTCACGGTCGATTTTATTGTCCTTGCCCTTTGTCGGGAAGCGCATACAACCGAAGCCGAGCGGAAAAACTTCAACGTCTATTCCCTTGAATTTTCTCATCTGCATGCTCAGATACCTTCAATCCCGAAATATTTTACAGCGTTGTTGTAGGAAACGTCCTGAACAAGCTGTTTGAGAGTTTCCATATCGTTGGGGTAGAGTCCCTTGTCAACCATATCACCAAGCAGACCGCAGAGAATACGGCGGAAATACTCGTGTCTGGGGTAAGAGAGGAAGGAACGTGAGTCCGTAACCATACCGACAAATTTGCCGAGAACGGAAAGGTTACCGAGTGCCTTCATCTGCTCACGCATACCGTCAAGGTTATCGTTGAACCACCAGCCGCTGCCAAACTGAATTTTGCCCGGTGCGTCGGAATTCTGGAAGTTGCCGAGCATAGTGCCGAGAACGTAGTTGTCCTTGGGATTGAGTGTGAACAGTATCGTCTTGGGGAGAAGCTCTTCCTTTGCAAGGCTGTCAAGGAAGCGTGAAAGGGGCTGTGCGATTTCCTTGTCATCTATTGAGTCAAAGCCTGTGTCGGGGCCGAGCTTGTTGAACATAAGAGTGTTGTTGTTTCTCATCGGGCCCATATGAAGCTCCATAGCCCAGCCGCGGCGCGCATATTCCTTTGCCATAGTGCGAAGAAGCGCTGTGCGGTAAGCGTCAAGCTCATGTGCGGTGAATTCGCCGCCGAGTCTGCCCTTCCGGAATATTGCTTCAAGCTCGTCTGGTGTGGCTTCTGCATAAGGAACATATGTGAAAGCGTGGTCGCTGCCCTTACAGCCCAGCTTTGCAAAAGCTTCGATTCTTTCAAGAAGAGCTTCTTCAAGCGCTGAATAACTTTCAATTTTTCTGCCTACACGCTCTTCAAGAGAAGCGAGCCACGGTATAAAGGAGGGAAGCTCTATACCGAGAGCCTTGTCGGGACGGAAAGCGGGAATAACCTTCGTCTTGAAGCTTTCGTCCTTGGCAAGAAGCACGTGATATTCAAGCGAATCCGCAGGGTCATCGGTTGTGAAAACGCAGGAAACGTTGGATTTTTCGATAAGCTCACGGGGTGTGAAGCCGCCTGCCTTAATCTGCGCGTTTGCTTTTTCCCATATTTCCTCGGCTGTCTTTGCACTGAGGGGAGTGTCAATACCGAAATAGCGCTGAAGCTCAAGGTGAGTCCAGTGGTAAAGCGGATTACCGGGAGCGTAGGCAAGCATTGTTGCAAAGGCGACAAACTTATCGTGCCAGCTTGCGTCGCCCGTGATGTATTTTTCGTCAATGCCGAAGGAGCGCATTGCGCGCCACTTGTAGTGGTCACCGCCAAGCATAAGCCAGGCTATATCCGACGGCTGTTTGTTTTCGTAAATTTCCTTAGGTGAAAGGTGGCAATGCCAGTCAAAAATCGGCATTTCGTTGGCGGCTTCAAAAAGCTCAACCGCCGCTTCGTTATCCAGAAGGAAGTCTTTACCCATAAACTGTTTCATTCTTACCGTCCCCTATTCATATATAAATTCTTCAAGATATTCTCTGTTTTCGCCAAGGTCAACACTCAGTACGGACTGACCCGAAATCCTCTTGCTCTGCCACGTACCCTCTGCAGGTACACTGCCCTGCTCAATATCGTAGTGCAGGTAGCGCAGCAGACCGTTTACCGCAAGCGAGGTGAGCGTTGCAGGCGACATATCTGTTTCGATAAGGCTTACTATTTCGCCAGTAAGAGCGTAAAGCTCAAAGGGGCTTGTCCTTTTGACCTTTTCAATAAGCGCAGTCATAACCTTGCGCTGACGCTTTGTTCGCATAAAGTCCGAATCAAGTGCTCGGATACGGCAATACCACAGCGCCTCTTTACCGTTGAGGTGTACACTATCGCCTGCCTCAACATTTTTCAGGTGAACCTTGTCACGCATATACCTGGCTTCTTTTTCGGTTACCTCAACTTCAACACCGTCAAGGCCGTTGATAATGTCCTCAAACATAGTGAAATCAACGAGCATATAGTGGTCGATTTTTATGTTGAAGTTGTATTCAAGTGTGTCCATAACCATCTGCGCACCGCCCCAGGTACAGGCGGCGTTGAGCTTTGCATTTTTCTGCCTCTCGGGAATATACACGTAGGTGTCACGCATAAAGGAGGTCAGCTTTATTTTGCCCGTTTTTGTATTGAGCGATACAAGCAGCATTGTGTCCGAGCGTGAGGATTCGTCGGGGTTTCGCCTGTCTACGCCGATAAGAAGAATATTCTTTACCGACGCACTCTGCATAAGCTCGTGCTCATCAAGAAAGACGTTCTCACCGTGACCCGTTTCGTTGTAATTCACGCTGCTGAAGGTGTGGTAAACCATACCCACAAATAAACCGACGAGTACAACGGCAACAAGAACCAATGCCTTTATGCGGCGAAGAAATTTTGATTTTTTCTTTTTCTTCGGACGCTTTTCTTCGGGCTCTTCCGGCTCATTTTCAGGCTCTTCTTCGGGATAAAACGGCTCTTCGGGCGGCACGTAAACGCTTTGCTGTCTGCGTCGGGGAGTTATATATATATCCTCGGCTGTTGAATTGTCATCAATCGGTTTCTTTCCGCCGATGTATATGTCTTCCACCTTCTGTCCCCTCCTTTTACGCAGAATTCAAAATTTATTATTTCTTCTTTATTCTTTTGTAGGGGCAATTCACGAATTGCCCGTTTGTGATATTTTTGCCTGCGGCAAAAGTGATATAATTTCAATTCCTGAAATTGTGATATACCCTCATTTCATTCGGGTGTGATATATTCTGAATTTCAAAGAAATTCAGAATGTTGTTTTTTATTTTCATAAGAAAATAAAAAACACAAGCGGACCTGTAAGCCGGGTTCTGTCGTTTAAGGCAACTATCTTTCTTGGCCCTGCGTTGCCGCAGGGCTCACGCCATCCGTTGGAGTATGGGCCGAGCAAGCCACCCCGCTCGATGTTGCTTCGGATAGGGTTTGCAGGGCCGTGCAGTCTCCTGCACGCCGGTGAGCTCTTACCTCGCCTTTCCACCCTTACCTGCCAAAGGCAGGCGGTATATCTCTGTTGCACTTTCCCTAAGGTCACCCTCGGCGGCCGTTAGCCGTTATCCTGCTCTGTGAAGCCCGGACTTTCCTCAGCGCAGGGGTGATAAGTCCCTGCTGCCGCAGCTGCCCAATCCGCTTGTGTTCTTTTATTTTATATTAATTTTACTTGTATGTCAATTATCTTGCAGTTTCATTATCTTTATATTTTTCAGCCTGAAGGCGGAACATATAGGCATATTTTCCGTTTTTCGCCATAAGCTCCTCGTGGTTGCCGCTTTCGACAATTTCGCCGTTTTCAAGCATATAAATAACGTCTGCCATAACGGTGGTTGAAAGGCGGTGGGAAATAAAGATAACTGTCTTGTCACGGGCGGCTCTTGACATTGCTTCATTCAGCGAATACTCCGAAACGGGGTCGAGATTTGCGCTGGGCTCGTCAAGAATTGCAAAGGGACAATCCTTATAAAACGCTCTTGCAACGGCAACCTTCTGCCCTTCACCGCCTGAAAGAGAAAGACCGTTTTCGTCAAACTCACGCAGCAGTACGGTGTCCGTACCGTCGGGCAGCTTTTTGGTAAAGCTGCTTTCCTCAAGGGCTTTGAGCACCCTTTCGCTGTCGGGGCTACCGTTCATTGCAACGTTTTCACCGATAGTTGCGCCAAAGAGCGAGAAATCCTGGAAAACGGCAGCGTAGTTTTCGTGGTATGCCTTGATTTTCCAGTCTCTTATGTCCTTACCGCCTACGGTAATTGCGCCTTCGCTGACGTCGTAAAGCCTTAAGAGCAGGTTTGTCAGCGTTGTTTTGCCTGCGCCGTTGTAGCCTACGAGAGCAATTTTCTGGTATGGCTTTATTTCGAGATTTATGTTTTTAAGAGTAGGCTCGGTATTGCCGGGGTAGGTAAACGAAACGTTTTCAATTTTTATTGTTTCGGGATTATCGAGCTTTGTTTCAAGCGTACCGTCCTTGATTTTTTCTTCGGCATTCATAAACTTCCTGAACTTTTCAACGTAAAGCCCGTTTTCACGGAAGGTTACTGCAAACCACGTTGTAAGCGCAAAGGCGCTGTTGCTCACAACGGTAACACCGTTGAAGGTTGCGGCAAAATCGCCAAGCCCTATTTCCTTTGTGACTATAGCCTGATAGCCCATATAAACCGTAACACCGAAGCTGATAAGCAGAGTCAGCGGCAGACTTTCCTGCGAAAAATAGAGCATACACTGTTTCCACAGGTAGGGGCGGATGGTCTTTATTCTGTCGTAGATATTGGCAACGTATCTGCGCTCAATCATTTCGCCTGCGGGGTTAAGGCGCAATTCCTTTGCGTAATCCTGCAGATAGAAAACACGGGAAAAGTAAAGATTTTTTCTGTCCAGCGGTGTCATTGCCTGCTTTTTGTCCACGTTTACCTTGCCGATAATTCTGCCCGTAGGAATCATAATAGCGATACAGGCAATTACAAAAATAAAGCTCATCGGGTCAATCGTAGCTATAACGGCGGTGATTGTAAAGATAGAAAAAAGGTTGCTTACTATACGCTGTGTACTGCTTATAACGCTTTCTGCTCTGTCACTCATCGTGTTCATTGCAAGCACGAAATCGTTATAGAATTTCGGGTCATCGTAAGACGAAAAGTCCATTTTTGCCGCCTTTTCATAAATATCGGAATAGAGCTTGTAATAAAGCTTTTCCTTCTGCCTAGGCAGATATATTTCATACACAACCGTGTTGAAAAGGTTGCCGAAAATTATTGCCGCAGCAAAAATTCCGAGCGCAACGGCTATTCTTCCGTAGTCCCTGCCTTGAGTTACAACGTCGATAATATATTTGAGAAGCACTACGTTTGAAAGCAGCCAGGGCAGGTTTGTAAGTATATCCGCAAGGATATAGGTACTTATCAGAAACGGTGAGTTTTTAGAGATAAAGCGGAGCATAAAGATATAGTTTCTTATGCTGTGTGCCTTTTCTTTTTCCTTGTCCTTTTTAACCTTATTACTCAACGTCCTCACCCTCCTCTCTGTAGCCTGAGGCCTGAAGAGTGAACATTTTGCAGTATTCGCCTTCTCTTGCCATAAGTGTCTCGTGTGTGCCCTGTTCAATCAGCTCACCATCGGCAAAAACAAGAATATTGTCGCTTCGTGTGGCACTTGAAAGGCGGTGTGAAATATAAATAACGGTTTTGCCCTTTGTGCCTTCCATAAGGTTATCGTACATTTTTGATTCTGCAACGGGGTCAAGCGCAGAGGAAGGCTCGTCCAGAATAGCCAAATCAAACTGCTTGGCTAACATTCTTGCAATAGTTACCTTCTGGCTTTCTCCGCCCGAAAGCGAGGCACCGTTTTCGTCAAACTCCTTGGTGAGAAGGTTGTTTATACCCTCGGGCAGGCTTGCAATTTTGTCCGCAACACCGCTCATTTCGAGAGCCTTCTGTGCTACGGAAAGGTTGTTTTCGTCAACCTCTTGTATAAGCACGTTTTCCGCAACGGTCATTGCAAAAATTCTGTAGTCCTGAAAAACGCTTGCAAATTTCTCACGGTATTTGAGTAAATCATATTCCTTTATATTCACGCCGTTATAAAGAATTTCACGCTCGGAAACGTCGTAAAGGCGCATCATCAGCTTTGAAAGGGTAGTTTTTCCTGCGCCGTTGTGACCGACAACAGCTATGCTTTCGCCCTTGTTGATCTTAAAGGAAACATTTTTAAGGGTATAATCCTTTTTCTCGGAATAACGGAAGGAAACGTTGCGGAATTCAAGGCTTTCAAATTCGCCCGGTATAATTTCACCGCTCTTGATTTTGGGCTCGTATTCGAGAAACTCACGCAGATTCTGCACCCACAGACAATGCTTCTGCTGCATTGTGAAATAGTGCGCAAGCTGATTCAGTTTATTACGGCAGTTTGTAATTGCCGCAACAAGCACGGAAAAGTCCGAAATTGCAAGGTTTTCAAGGACAATAAGGCGGTAACAGCCGTAGCCGAAGCCGCCGCCGACGGGAATAACCTCGCCGAAAAAGTCACTCAAGGATTCAAGCACGGCTATGCGCCAGCCGTATTTTTTGATAACACGCATATTGTCTTCAACCGCCTGCTTAAAGCGGCGCTTGACAACGGTAAAAATATCGGTTGTTTTGATTTCCTTTGCAAAATCTTTTAAAAGAACCGTTCTTCTCGTGTAATCCTTCTGCCTGTCAAATGGTGTCATTTCCTTTTCTCGCGCAAACTCAACGGCGTTGCGCTTTATGCGGAAAAACATAACGAGCAACGGACACGCAACAAAGGCAAGCAGCACAGGGTCAAGCTGATAGAGATAAACTGCCAGCACGATTATGCTCACAACCGAGCCTAAAGTCCAGCCCGTACCCTCTATAATGCGCTTGTAGCCGCCTCTTTCGACAAGCCAGGTAGCACGGTTATAATTGTCGAAAAAGTCGGGGTCTTCATAGCAGGCAAGCTCAACCTGCTGAGCCTTTTTGAATATCATATTGTTTATGTAGCCCTCGCACTTGATTTCAAACCGCTCTCTGACGGGATGAAAATCAATATAGGCATAAAGGTCTATAATTAATTTACCCAGAATAATAAGACCTATTTTTATTACAAACTCCTTAAAACTGCCGTTACCCTCTATTATTTCGAGTGCAGTCTGCAGAAACATAACACTGACCACAACGGCATAATAAACGTTTTCGGCTATATATGCGGAAAGAATAAGAAACATAGATATGGGGGCACACTTAAGACCGCATTTGAGCATAAAAGCCGTGTTGCGGAATATATGTGCCTTTGCCTTGAAATCAACAGTTGCCCTCATTCTCTCTCCCCCTTTTATAATTAACGCTAATTTCTTATTATACATTATAAAAAGAAAAAGTCAAACAAATTACAGTTTAAAAAACCGCTGACTCGTCAGCGGTTTTTTAAAGTTATCTCTTCTGTTTTATATCGTCTTTTTTCTTTTCGGGCTTGAGTCTGTCCTTGCCCGCAACAAACTTATCGAGGCTGCCGAGCATACCGGGCAGGACAACAAGAATAAGCATTACGGCGCTGAAGCTGCCGATTGAAATGGTCGAACAAATCTGACCTATGGTCGGGTTTTCAAAGAATTTGCCGACGATAGCCGTGACAAGTATCATAATAAGACCCGAGGTCATAATCGTGTGTATTGAGCCGGCATAAGCCGCTTCAAGCGATTCCTTCTTTGGCATTTTACGGCGGCTTTCACGGTAGTAGTTGGTAAAGAGAATACCGTAGTCTATCGTTGAGCCCATAAGAATACATTCAACAATCAGCAAAGCAAGATAGTAAATCGTACTGCCCTGCAAACCGAGGAAGGCAACCGTAATATAAACACCGCACTGCACAAGAAGCACGAGTATTACAGGCACGGCAAGCGAACGGAAGGTAATTGCAACAACTATAAATATAGAAATTATTGTAAGCGCCGTGATGAAAAGAAGCTCCTTGTCAAAGGTCTGCTGCATTTCGTAGTTCATTGCGCTGTTGCCGATAAGGTAGTATTCGCCGCTTAATTTTTCATCAAGCGTTGCGTGAAGATTCTCAAAAAAAGCTGTGGTTTCGGGCGACTCATCAAGGTAGACGTTGTTGATTATCATTCTCGAATAGTCGGGCGAAACAAGCTGAAGCTTACCGTCGGAAAGCTGGGTCTGTGCAGAGGAGAGCATATCCCTTGTTGAAGCGTCAATAACCGCATCAAAGCGGGGGTCCTTGACCATATCGTTTACAAGGTGGTTAAACATCTGCTCAATGGACATAGTCCATTCAGGGTCGCTTGAATCAACACCCGCCTTGAATATATAGGCAAGCTCCATCATTTCGGGGGTGAGCATATCGCTCATTCCGCCGAGCATATCAGCCATTTCGGCGGCTGAATACTCCTTGCCCCCGATAACTGCGGAAACAAGCGTTTGGGCAGAAGTAAGCATCGAAGCAGTTTCGCTGTCAATCATATCCGCATAATCGGGATTGGTCAGCACGTCGGAATTGAGGAAGGATATAAACTGCTCAACACTCATTTTCCACGAGGACGTGTCGCCGTGGTTGGCTGTATAAAGCAGGTAGAGCTGCTGAGCCTGACTCTCTTCCATGCCTGTAAGGGCTGCAAGCTCACCCGGCTTGAATTCGGTACCGTCAACACAGGCGTTAACCATTGTTTTTGCCGTGGCAATCTGCTCAGCCTGAGCCGCATCCATCATACCGTCGAGGCTTTCCTTATTGTCGGCAAGGAAGTTGACAACCGTCTTAACGGAAAGCTTGTAATCCTGTGCGGTTTCGGCACTGATTGCGTTCATCATAGAAAGCAGACGCACCGTGTTGAGCCTGCCGTTTTCAAAGGCGTGGTAATAGGCAAAAAGCATTCTTGCCGTTTCCTCGTCCTGACCCAAAAACTGTGCAATTTCCGTATAGGTAACGGGCTTTGTAAGCTCGTCGGGCTTTGTGAACATTGAAAGCGAGGAAAGCTGTGCCTTTGTTTCCTCGTCAAAAAATGCGCTGTAGGTTTCGTTGGTTGAAACCTCGTTGAGCACAAAATCAGCAAACACGGGTACGCTCATAGTGCCCGTGGCAACACCGCCGTTGGTTGTAAAATAGAACAGATATAAATCCTTTATATCCTTTTCGGGCATACCGAAAAGTGCGGAAATTTCCTTACTGTTCATTGGTGTGGTAAGTGCCTTTGCGTCGGTAAATTTGCCGACCATATCAAGGCTGTCGCCCATTTTTTCCGCATCGATATACGAAGCGAAAAGCTCGTTGCCGACAACGTTTTCGCTTATGAATTTGAGAAAATCACCAACGGTAATCTTACCTGTTTCACCGCCTGTGTAATAATCGTAATAGAGCATTTTGATTACGCTCTCGTCAAGCGGCACGTCACCTGCCATTCCCGAAACAGCTGTCAGCAATTTATCTGAAGTGTAGGGTCTGTTGAGCATAGTAGAATAACCCATAACGGACACTACGTTTTCGTCCTTTTCTATTTCTGCGGCAAGGCTTGAAACTGCTTCCTCGTCCTTGGTTTCATAAACCACGACAAGCTGGCTTTCGGTCGGGAAAACGTCCGCAATCGGATCTTCGTCCTTAAGGGTATAAACAATACCCGTCATATTCTGAAGAATATAACTGCCCACAAAAAGCACAACGAAAACAGCCGCAACTATGTGACGCAGACGGTAGCTGAGTCTGCCTGCACCGCCTGTTGGAATGTGAAGCTCCTTTTTGGCTGTCTTTACAATCAGCTTATCGCAGTAAAGAATTATTCCGGGCAGGATTGTGACAACGCAGAGCATACTTATTGCTACGCCCTTTGCAAGCACAATGCCAAGATCCATACCGATTTTAAAACTCATAAACACGAGCGCAAGTAAGCCAACAACCGTAGTCATTGCGCTTGAAGCAACCGACGGAAAGGCACGGCGAAGTGCCTTTTTCATAGCCTTTACGTTGTCGTTGCTCTTTTTCTTCTCCTGTCTGTAACGGTTAATGAGAATAATTGAATAATCCATCGACAGAACAAGCTGTAAGATAGACGCAATTGAAAACGTTATTGTTGAAACGCTGCCGAGCACAATATTCGTACCCATATTGATAAGCACGGCAACACCGATTACGGCAAGGAAGAGCAAGGGCTCAATCCACGAGCCGCACATAATAAACAGTATTATGAGCAGAATCGCCACAGCCGCAAGGATAATCCATATCGGCAAGTCGGGCATAGCTGCCATTTCATTGCTTCGCCATTGGTAATCGTAGCCCGAAACCCCTTCTTCGAGCGCCGTTTCAATGGCGGCAAATTCCTCGCTGTCGTAGGCATAGTCCGTGTTTAAAACATAGAGCGTGTACCCGTCTTTGTTGTGGTACTTACTGTTTTCATCGTAAGTAACGCCTGAGACGAACTCCATTTTTTCAAGCCGCTCAAGTACCGTTGCCCATTCCCCCTCGGGCAGGTTCTCGAACATAACCCTTACCGATTGCGTGGTCGGTGCGGCAGGAAATTCCTCGTTCATTATATCCAGACCGATTTTCATCGGCGAATCGTCTGCGAGGTACTTCGTCATGTCGTCATTGACCTCTACCTGCGTGAGCAGCACAGCGCTGATTACGCAGATAACTGCAGCGGCAATGAGCAGCAGCTTTCGTTTTTCAACAATAAAGCCTGCTAATTTCTTAAGCATTCCCTTTTATCCTTTCTTTAAAATTTCCCTTTCATACCAGTTTAGTATTATACCAAAATACAACA
>JAZOMP010000141.1:0-8307 GCA_045654045.1 Acutalibacteraceae bacterium | reverse complement strand
TTTTACGGTCGCAATAACACTCGTGCGGACCTCTGCCGTACCACTCGACGTTCTGCATTGACTGCGGCACACCAAAGCGCATACCAACCTTGATAAGTGAAAGGAAAAGGCTCATTGAGCTGTGGCGCACGTCAACAGTACCTGCGGAATTGATAATATATTCGGTCTTTACCTTTACAGCAGGAAGTGCAAACCACTTGACAGTAACAAGACACTGCGTATCGGAAAGCTTCTTGACCTTGAAGGAAGAAACGCTGCAGATTTTTGTTGCGATTCTCCACAGATATTTCGGGTGGATGAATTTAATCATCGGGACAAAGTTGAGGTAAGCGGCATCGTTATCGGTAAGTGCACGGAAGAAATTGGGTCGCATACCCTTACCGCTCTCGAGCATTTCCTTGCCACCTATTGTAAGCGAAGAAAGGATGCCGCGGGTAAACTCAACGTTGATTGCGGGAGATTTTACGGTGAGGTTTCTTCCGCTGTGAATAATATCGAGTGCATCTGCACCCTCAGGTGCTTCAAGGGGCTGTGCTTCTTTTACAACAAACTGCTCAAAAGTCATTTCATAGCCCTTCATTGCCCACGAGGTGTCCTCGTTCAATTTCCACGAGAAGGTGAGCACGCACTCGCCCTTGGGAAGCTGGTCGAATTCATAGGGCACCTGCACCTCAAGTGTGCCACGGGGAGCAATATCGAGAGTGCCGAAGGTACCCTCGCCTATCAGCTCGCCGTTTTCGGTGAGTGACCAATCGAGAATATAGCGTGTATGATTTGTGAAATAGTGCTTGTTGAAAATCTCGTATATACCCTTTTCAATGTCAACTGCCTTTGCCGTAACGTCAGCATAGCACTTCTTAACCTCGTAATATGACGGGTGGGGAATTCTGTCCGCACCGATAATGCCGTTTGCACAGAAATAGTAGCTGCTTGCGCCCTCTTTGAAGTCGCCGCCATAAAGCCATTTCTCAACACCGTTATCGTTTACGTGAATTGCCTGGTCAACGTAGTCCCAGATAAAGCCACCACAGAGATGGTCATATTTTTCAAAGGCATCGATATACTCCTTGAAGTTGCCGAGGCTGTTTTCCATAGCGTGGGCATACTCACAGAATATAACGGGTCGGGTTTCGTAGTGCTCAGGCTTGATGGGCTTACTGTCTGCCGCAAGCATATTCAGGAAATTCTCAATAAAGCTTACCTTTATTTCCTGCTTGTTTCCGAGCTTTTCAACGTAATTTTCTACGGGGTACATACGGCTGATAAAGTCGGACTTGTCAAAGTCGAACTCACCCTCGTAGTGGATAAGCCTTGTATCGTCAAGAGCAAGTATAGCCTTGCGCATATACATAAAGTTTTCGCCGTCACCTGCCTCGTTGCCGAGTGACCAGAAGCAGACGCAGGCGTGGTTTCTGTCACGAAGCACCATACGCTGTGCTCTGTCAACACAGGTGCCCGTCCACCTCGGATCATCGCCCGGGCAGTTTTTGCGGCGTACACCGTGGCTTTCAAGGTCGGTTTCATCCATTACGTAGAAGCCCATTTCGTCGCACATATCGTAGAGAACCGGGTCGTTGGGATAGTGGCTTGTACGGATAGCGTTGATGTTTGCCTGCTTCATAAGGGTAAGGTCGGCAACATAGCGCTGCTTCGGCACTGCCCAGCCGTTATCGGGGTCATAATCGTGGCGGTTGACGCCCTTTATAAGAATCGGCTGGCCGTTGATATAGAGCACGTTACCCTTCTTTTCAACACGCTTGAAGCCTATGCGTACCGTTTTTACACAAATAATTTTATCATGACCGCGAAGAACAACGCTCACCCTGTAGAGGTTGGGGGTTTCAGCAGACCAATGCTTGGGAGCAGGTACAACGTGGGAGAAATTGAAATAGCTCTCGCCCGGCTGAATTACAATCTGCTCGCTGCCGATTACCTGCGGATCCTCCTTATCCTCCATAAACAACACATCCGCAAAGGCGGCAGCCGCAGAATCGGTAAAGTTACGCAGGTTAATCTCTATGTCAAGCTTGCCGTCCTTATATTCCTCGTCAAGCTGTGCTCTTGCATAGAAATCCCAGACGGTGATCTTCGGCTCGGAATAGATATAGACCTCGCGGTAGATACCGCTGAAAAACCACATATCCTGGTCTTCAAGATAAGTAGCGTCGCTGTAACGGTAAACTTCTGCCGTAACAAGGTTTTCGCCCGGCACAAGGTACTTTGTAATATTGAATTCGGCAGGTGTCATTGAACCCTGTGAGTAGCCGACACGCTGACCGTTGATGTAAAGGAAAAACGCAGATTTTACAGCACCGAAGTGGATAAACACCTCTCTGCCCTCAAAATTGTCGGGAACGGTAAACTTTCTTCTGTAGATACCGACCTCGTTCTTTGAGTGGCTTATTTTCGGAATCTGCTTCTTCGAGGTAGAAAGAGCGCCCGGAACAAACGAGCAAAGATATACGTTTTTGCCGTAGCCTCTCATCTGCCAGACGGAGGGTACGTCAATATTGTCCCAGCCACTGTCATCAAGAGAAACGGAAGCATATTCCCCAGGCAGAGAATCAACACCCTGCTGCCAGTAGAATTTCCACTGACCGTTGAGCGTTTTTTTATACGGCTTTTCCTCACCGTAAACAGCCTGTCTGAAATTATCGTAAGGATGGGCAAGAATATGCGCATCTTCCTTGTTTTCTTTATAAATCGTAGGGTTTTCCCAGTATTTGAGTTCCTTCATTTTCTTTCCTCCAAACTTGAATTTGGTTTTAAGCGGACATATAAATTAATTATACAATAGAACGGATAGTTTTGTAAACTGCAAAATTATATTTTTAAATAAAAACAATAAAAAACAGGACGGGCAAAGCCCGTCCAAAAAAATATGCTTATTCGTTTGTTGAAGCTTCTTCCGTTGTGTTTTCAACCGTTGCAGCAACCTCGGTTGTACCGTTTTCATTGGTTGAGGATTCTTCTGTAGAAGATTCTTCAGTGGATGCTTCTTCGGTAGAGGCTTCGGTTGTACCTGCGTTTTTGTCACGGAAATAGATACTGCTGAAATTAGCAGCAAACTCGTCGGCGGCGGAGCCTGTTTTACCGTAAATAATAAGCTCGGTGCAATACTTGAAAGCATCCTCGTGAATTTCGGTTACCGTGTCGGGGATGTTTGCAATTTTAAGAGCCTGACAGCCGAGAAAAGCATTTGCACCGATTCTCTTGACCGTACCTGTTGTAATAGTAAGATTCTGGAGCTTACAGGCATTGTAAAACGCTTCGTCTGCAATTTCGGTGTAGCTGCCGGGAATAATTATCGTAACAAGCGTAAGGCTTTCTTTGAATATTGTACCGAAGGAAGTTACAGGCTTATTGTTAATGCTGTACGGAAGAGTAACGTAAGAACTGTAACCTTTATAAGCGGTAAGCTCAATATGGTCGGAATATTCAAGGAATTTAAAAGATTCGTTCTCACCCTCGACAGGTGTTTCGGTAACAACCTCATGCGTTGTGGTTTCTTCAACGGGCTCATCACCGTTACAGGCGGTAAAACAAAGCAATGTTCCGAGAGCAAGAAGCATAGCAATAATTTTTTTCAAAGCAATTCACCTCATAATAAACTATTTTACATATTAGCATATTGCTCGGGATATTTCAACCGACAAAACAACAATATCGGCGACATAAAGCGGATTTTTTCGGTGAAAATGCAAAAAATGAGCAAAAATGCTACTTGACAACCGAACATTTGTTCGGTAGAATTAATAACAGAGCCGCAAAAACACGCTTTTCCAAGCAACCATAAGCATAAAACGGCTCGGCGGAAAACATTAAAAACAGCAAATAAACGATGGAGGAATGAATGAAAAACAACAGTAACCCACGAATGAGAGAGGGCGACGACGTAAACACCGAGTGGTCGCAGGCTTCTTACGAGGCTTGGTGCAGAGAAAACGCTGCCGAATTCATTTCCTTCCCCGAAAAAAGAGTTGTTGACCTTTACAGGGTGGTGCGTTCCGTTATCGAAAACGATTTTTCACCTGTCGAACAAAGGGCAGCCGTGCTCCATTGGTACAAGGGGCTGAGCGTTGCCGCCGCGGCAGAAAAGGAAGGAACAAGCACAACCAATATGTACAGAGCGCTTTCCCGGGGTAAGGAAAAAATACGCCTTGTTTTAAAGCACATTATCGACTGCGAGGAATACAGAATCCCTGTTGAACGAATGATTGATTGATTAATTAACGAAAGGAAGTAAAAATGACAGAAAAATCACTTGACCGGCTTGCCGACGAATACTCAGAAACCATAAAAATGATTGACGAACAGATTGAAACGTGCCGTGCAGAAATACGACGAGCAAGGCTCAGCCGCAGAAACTTTGTACTTGACAATCTTAACCGCAAGCTGTCTGTGCTTTATGACCAGCGCAACGAGCTTACGCAGACTCAGGCATATCTAAGACACTATTATGATGTTGAGGAATTGAGGTGCGCCGTATGAGAGATTGTCTCGTAAGTATTAATAACAACGGCTCTGTTGATATAAGCTGTGACAATCAGTATACCGGTGAACACGCTGCTACCCGCCTTGTTATCACGCTTAATGACGAACTTTCATCCCCGGATATAAGTTATTACACACTTGTTTTCAACACGGGCGCAAACACTCTTAATCCATACAACATAAAGTTCTCCAGCGATGCAATCCACGAAAGTTCAGATTACGGTATTATAGAAAATGGCATAATCTATTACACGCTGCCTCAGGCGCTGACGCCTTGCGGAACGCTGCTTGTTCAAGTAGAGGCTCACACTACGGATGATGAAGAAAACATAATAAGTACAATAAAATCGCCCGTTTTCGAAATTTCATTCAACCGATCCGTTTGCGGCGATGAAACTGTTATTCCGGAAAAAAGCTTTGAAATCATCGAAGAAATCCGAAAAGCTCTTTTGCTTATCAACGCTGCCGCACAGGAAATTCACTACAATTCCGACTCACGTCACACACACTACAATAAAAAAACGCTTGATTTTTTCAGTTGTCCTTCGCTTGACACAGGCTTTTCTCAGGACATAAGCAGTGATTACCTTCATTGGCAAGGCAGACAAATAGCATTTCAAAACGGCACCTCGAGCATCTCAAGAGTAGATGAAATCGAAAAAAACGGGCAGAAATTTTTGCGCATAAGTCTCGCTCACGGCAGTCCGTCTATGGTAGGTGTGGACTATATTGATATTCCGGTTTTAAACGTTGAAAAAGTCAAAGAAGAACTCGGTCCCAATATAACTCTTAATGGCTCCGAGCTTAATTTCGGTATAACAAATGCTAACGGAAACAAATTCATCCCGATGCAAACTCTCAACGTCACCCCGGCACAAACAACTGCCCTTACCCCCAACACACTCTACCGCTTCGGTGAGGTTGCAACGCTAACCCTTGACTTTACCGAAGGTGAAGCAGACAAGGTTAACGAATACCTTTTCAGCTTTATTTCAGGCGCAACGGCAACGGTGCTGACCCTGCCTTCATCAGTTAAGTGGGTTAATGAGCTGACCGTTGAGTCTAACAAGCGTTACGAAATAAGCGTTGTTGATAACATTGCTCTGTGGTGTGCTGTTGATTACGAGGTGACGGAATGAACAGACGAAGAATGATGATGGCACAGCAAGCAAATGGCTTTGAACTTGTTTACGATGCGGCAAGCGGTTTGCTGCCTACTGAGAGCGGGTGGAAAATAGTTAAAGATACCGGCAATGCTGCCGTTAATATTTCAAACGGAGTTTTGGAAATCCGTACAACAAGTGATTTACATTTAACCCCGAATACTGAACAAGCCTTTTCTAATTGTTCTATTGAGATAAATTTTATTGTTGGTGCTCTATCTTCTGTAACATTACTGTTAACCAAAACTGAGCCTACAGTTTATATGACTATCTCATCTTGGTACGGTACTGGTGTTATGGTTTGGCAAGACTGGGATAAGCCTTTGGCTGTAAAAGAAGCTATCAGTATTGGAGTGGAGTATACTGCAAAACTTGAAAAAAACGGAAATTTTGTTTCAGCTTATTTAAACGGTGAACTGATTTATAGCGGAGAAATTACAGGACATCTTTATACAAACATGCCCGATATTTTGGGCTTTAATGTTGCTTCTCCAACCTATGTAAAAAAGATTAAATATAAAGGATATTAAGGAGTGGTGACAATGAAATACAACTTTAATTACGGACAATTAAAAGAAAACAACCTTGTTTACGCTCCGAACATCCTTTTTGACGGTGAAGTGCAGATAATCAACGCTTCTGCTGAAAAGTATGCAGAACACGGATATTTACCGATTGAGCGTACGGCACAGCCCGAAGCGGAAGGCTATTACTTCACACCCGTTTACACGGAGTCAAACGGCAGAATTGTCGAGGGCTGGGAACAGCACGAAATACCCAACACCGCAACCGAAGCCGATTATATCAACGCTCTTGAGGAATTGGGGGTAAACTTCAATGAATAAAGACACATTAAACGAAGCCGTCAACACTTGCAAGGCTGAAACAAAAAACGCTTTGCAGACGGTTTACGATGAACTCAACAACGGACAGCAGAAGAAACTGCTGAAAAATGAAGCTATAAAGGCTCTATTTGAAAGATATGAGGTAGTAATATGATACACGCATTATTTACAGTTATTCCCTTGTACATTGCATATTTCGTGCATCTTCTTGAGGTGATGTTCGGATGATTTACCGCTCACCGTTCAAGGCAAAAAGCCGACAGACAACCGCCTTCAAAAAAGAGGGCAGTTGGAAGCTCGGGTATCACACAGGCATTGACCGTGTATGCGACACCGACAGAACGCTTGTCGCAATTGCTGACGGTGTTGTTACACGCACCTCAGGTTGTGGTCATAGCTACGGCAACCATATTGTTTACCGCACCGTTGACGGCAAAACCGTGCTTTACGCCCATATGAAAGACAAGCCCACACTCAAGGTCGGTGCAAAAATAAAAGCCGGGCAGAAGCTTGGTATTATGGGCAACACAGGCAACAGCTACGGCGCACACCTGCATATCGAAATTCAGAGCGGTGCAACGTGGGGCTACGGCAAAAACCTGCTTGATCCGAACAAATACATTGATTGGGCTGATTTTGGCTCAAAGGAGAGTGATTTTATGGCAATAGCGTGGAAAAACGGCAGTACCGCAGAAAAGGTCTATCAGACCGTTGCCGACTGCAAGGCGAAGAAAAACAGTATCGGCTCGCTTTTGGCAAGAGAATCCGCAACCTGCACAGCAATAGTTGACGGATGCTATCTTCTTACATACTCCGCAGGCGGCACTACAAAATGCGGCTTTGTGGCTTACGCAGGGGGTGTGTAAAACGACTCTTGAAGAAATGGAGCACCGAATCGAAAAGGCCGAGGCAGACATAAGGCAACTGTACAGCCGCACGAACAAATTCGGCGAAGAAATGGCGGTTGTGACAACAAAGCTTGACAACATTCTGATAACGCTCGGCGAATTGAAAGAGAGCGTAGGCAAGCTCAACGCCAGACCCGCAAAGCTGTGGGACAAAGTGCTGCTCAGCTTTGCAGGTGCAGCAGCAGCCGCAATTGCAACGGCGATTATAGCACTTATATAACGTGAAAAAGGAAGGAGTAAATTATTGAACATCAGCGACTATCTTTTCGAGCAGGGTCTTGCGGTTATTCCCCTGCTGAATATCATAGGTAAAATCATAAAAGAAGCAAAACTCGTAAACGACCGCTACATACCCGTAATTCTGCTTGCAGTCGGTGTCGCCTGTGCATTCGCACTGATGGGCGTTTCTGCCGATTCGGTAATTCAGGGCGTACTGCTGACGGGCACAGCCGTTTTTGGCAACCAGCTTGTAAAACAGTTTTCAAATCCCTAATTAAACCCAAGTAATGCCGATGTCATTCTGAGCGTTAGCGTAGAATCTTATAGCCAAGGCTAAAGATCCTTCGCTCCGTTCAGGATGACATTTCTTTTTTCCTTATGCAAAGACGGAATGATGAAAATAATTTAATATCACTAAAAATCATTTCCTTAAAAAGCCAAAAACTGATAAATTTTCTGAATAAAAAATATTGAAAAACGAAAAGCTTGGTGATATAATAATTGAGTTGCTTTTTGCAATATTAAAATTAAGTTAATTTTTTATCTTCTGAAGGAGATGTTGCTAATATGAGCCGCACGATAGGTACAGTATCCCGTGGTGTCAGAGCCCCCATTATCAGACAGGGTGACGATATAGTAGAAATCGTTACAAATTCAGTTCTTGAAGCATCCGCAGAC
>JAZOMP010000140.1:0-2105 GCA_045654045.1 Acutalibacteraceae bacterium | reverse complement strand
CTGCCCTTGTAGGAATCCTTTGCAATGCTGTAAAGCATTTCGTAAGCTTCAGCGGGATCCATCCAGTTGTTTGTGGGACCTGCCATCTCCTTTGTGGGAGCGCAGATGAATGTTCTGCCTTCAACACGTGCAACGTCGTTTACAGCGGTGCGGTGAAGGTAGCAATCGGGAAGAAGATCCTGGTTGAGCTTGATCATTTCGCCTGTGGAGCAAGCCTCTGCTCTAAGTGCTTCGATCTGTTCCTGAGAGCCGTCAATCCAGACAATTTTGTCGGGCTTTACAAGCTCTACCTTTTCTTCAATCCAGGAGAGAACGCTTTTATTGTTTGTGTAGTTCATTGGTTGATACTCCTTTCAGTAGTAGATACTTCTTTAACACATACTAATATATAATATTTTTAGCAAATCTGCAATTGATAATACGCCGAACATTATTGGAAAAATAGGTAATTTTTGGGTTATTTTGCTTAATAAATATTTTGTATCTTTTTGTCGGATTTTATATCTGCTTGAGAAGCGGACCTACGCCCTTAATTGCGCCGGGAATACCCTTGAGGATAATGCGGATACCGCCCTTTTCACCGCTGAGTGCCTTTACAAGACCATTTGCCATATCTTCGCTGAATACGCCGCCGCTCATGCTGATGAAATCACGGAACGGAGTCTGAAGAGCAATAGCCTGTGCGAAGCCTGCGGGAACAACTGTTGACATAAGCTTATACATACGGGCACCGTTCTTTGTGTGGCTGCAGCTTTCAAATGTATCCTGAATGCCGAGCTTACGGTCGGGGTTGTAGTTTGCTTCGGGAAGCTCTCTGCCGAGAACTGCGACAAACTGGTCTGCAGGAACGGACTGAACGTCGCCTGTGTAGTAAAGGGGAGCAACGGCGGAGTAGTCGGGAATGTTTTCTGTTGCACCCTCAACGTTTACTGTTGCTGTGAGCTTGATATCTGCACTTGATGCACCGACGAGAATGTCAAATTCGCCGCTTTCAACGCACCAGTCGTTGATATTTACGTTGTAGAAAGCAAATGCACGCTTGCAAAGCTCAATTTCAACTTCCTTGCTCTCGCCCGGCTCAAGCCATACCTTCCTGAAGCCCTTGAGCTCCTTGACAGGTCTGTAGATTGTGCTTTCTTTGTCGGAAACGTAAAGCTGTGCAATTTCATAGCCTGCGACAGTACCTGTATTCTTAACGGTAAAGCTTACCTTGAGAGTGTCGTTTTCGCTCATTGCCGTTTTATCAAGCTTTATGTCGGAGTATTCAAAGGTTGTGTAGGAAAGACCGTAGCCGAAGGGGTAGCGGACGTTCTTTGCGGCTTTCTCGTAGTATCTGTAGCCAATATAGATGCTCTCACGGTATTCAACAGTTGCAGGGTTGCCGGGGAAGTTGTTGTATGCAGGTGTGTCGGAATAAACCATGGGATATGTTTCGGGAAGCTTACCGCTGGGGTTGACCTTACCGCTGATGATGTCGGCAACAGCGCCTGCGCCCGCCTGACCGCCGAGGTAGGAGTTGAGAACTGCGGCAACGCCGTCATTCCAGGGCATTTCAACGGGTGAGCCGCCGGCAAGAACAACAATTACGTTTTTGTTTACCTTGAGGATTTCTTCGACAAGCTTGTCGTGTGCCTCGGGCAGATTCATATGTGTTCTGTCATAGCCCTCTGCCTCGTATTCGTCTGTAAGACCGATAAAGAGAACAACGGTTTCGCACTTTGCGGCAAGCTGTGCAGCCTCTGCGGCAAGAGCAGGGTTCTTCTTTGCCTTGCTCTTTTTGAGCTCATAGCCCTGTGCAAATTCGACGTCGTAGCCGACAGCCTTAAGCTCTTCAAGAGCGTTGTCGAGCTTTGTGGGGTTGATGTGTGAGGAACCTGCGCCCTGATATCTGGGTGTTCTTGCAAGCTCACCGATAACTGCAACCTTGCCTTCTTTCTTAAGGGGAAGAACGCCGTTGTTCTTGAGAAGAACCATACAGTTTGCAGCAATTTCTCTTGCAAAATCCTGGTCATCAAGGTCATTGTAGGGGTAATTTTTCTGTGCGCCTGCAGCAGCCTTGTCGATAAGCTTGAGTACGTTGAGTGCTCTTTCGGTGACTACTGCCT
>JAZOMP010000139.1:0-2793 GCA_045654045.1 Acutalibacteraceae bacterium | reverse complement strand
AAACAATAACTTATTTTATATAATAACACCTTTATATTAATAAATCAACAAAAAAGAGACGAGCAACGCTCGTCCCTTCAAAAAAATTACTCTTTATTCTTTAGAATTAATTGATTCAATCGCATTAATCAATTCACCAGGATGCGAAATGACTGCGGTTACGCCTTCGGCTTCGAGAGTAGCTCTGTCACGGAAGCCCCACAGACAGCCGATACACGGCAGCCCTGCGTTGCGTGCGGTGATGCAGTCCACCTCGCTGTCGCCGACGTAAACGGTGGTTTCCTTTTGACTTTCAAGCAACTCCATAGCGTGCCACACGCTGTCGGGAGCAGGCTTACGTGGGAACTTTTCACTCCTGCCGATAGCGGTGGAAATAAATTCGCCGAAGAAATCACGGGTAAGCTCTTTTGTAAAAGCATCGCCCTTGTTTGAAACAACCGCCGTTTTGTAGCCTGCCGCCTTAACCGCACCGAGCATATCAATTACGCCCTCGTAGGGTGCCGTTTTGTTGCGCAAGTTGCCGTGGTAGTGATTTTCAAAAATTTCAAGACAGCGTGTGATTTCGTCCTCACCTGCACCGTCGGGCAGAGCGCATTTTATAAGGTGGTGGGCAGAATTGCCTACCATCATCCGCACCTCATCCGCCGTGTGGGAAGGAACACCCATCTGCTCCATTGCAAAGTTTACGCTGTCTGTCAGATCGTCAAGCGTGTTGAGCAGAGTGCCGTCCATGTCAAAAATTATTGTATCAATCATTTCTTCTTTTTACCGAAAAAGCCCTTTTTCTCATCATCACCGTTGCCCGTGGGAGTTTTTGAGCCGAATTCGGCATCGAACTCACGAAGTAATTCCTTCTGCTTAGAAGAAAGATTCTTCGGCACGTTGACAATAACTCTTACAAGCTGGTCGCCTCTGCCCCTGCCGTTGAGCACCTGAATACCCTTGCCGCGGAGCTTGAACACCGTGCCGGGCTGAGTACCTGCCGGAACGTCATAACGAACCTTGCCATCAAGCGTCTGCACCTCGAGCGTATCGCCGAGAGCCGCCTGAGCAAAGCTGATTGTGATTTCACACCAGACGTCATAGCCGTCACGCTCAAAGAACGGGTGCGGACGAACAAGCACGGTTACGTGCAGATCGCCTGAAGGGCCACCATTCATGCCGGAGTTGCCCTCGCCTCTTACGTTGAGCACCTGACGATCATCGATACCTGCGGGTATGTTTACTTCTACGTTGACCTTCTTTGCAACTGCGCCCTTGCCGTGACACTTCTGACAGGCTGTTTTGATTACCTTGCCCTTGCCGCCGCACTTGGAGCAGGCCTTCGAGGTCTGAATAACGCCGAAGGGAGTTCTCTGCTGAACGTTGACCTGACCTCTGCCGTGACACTCGGGACAGGTTTCGGGGCTTGTACCCGAAGCTGCACCGCTGCCGTGGCAATCAGGACAGATTTCAACGCGGTTGAATTCAACCGTGCGCTTACAGCCCTTTGCCGCCTCCTCAAACGAAAGGGTAACTCTCGCCTGAGTGTCGCTTCCCCTGCGCGGTGCGTTGGGGTTAGCCTGTCTGCCGCCACCTCCGAAACCGCCGCCAAAGAAGCTGCCGAAAAGGTCGCCAAGGTCGAAATCCATTCCGCCGAAGCCGCCGCCAAAGCCGCCACCGGAACCGCCTGCGCCGTAATTCGGGTCAACGCCTGCGTGACCGAAGCGGTCATACTTCGACTTCTTGTCGGGGTCGGACAGCACCTCGTAAGCCTCGTTGGCTTCCTTGAATTTATCCTCCGCCTCTTTGTCACCGGGGTGAAGGTCGGGGTGATATTCCTTCGCTTTTTTGCGGTATGCTTTTTTTATTTCATCATCGCTGGCTGATTTGTCAACACCCAGCACTTCATAATAATCTCGTTTATCTGCCAAGGTATTTCCTCTTTCAAAACTTCACAATGAGGGGCAGAAAATCCACCCCTCATTATTTAAGTTACTTTAAATTATTCGTTGACATCCTCGAAGGGTGCATCGTAGTAACCGTCGTTAGCACTTGCATCGTAAGCACCTGCGTCGGGGCCTGCTGCGCCGCCCTGAGCTGCCTGCTGTGCTGCCGCAGCCTCCTGATAAAGACGTACGGAAATATCGTTGAACTGCTTTGTAAGCTCTTCCTGACGGGACTTGATGAGGTTGATATCATCGCCCTTGAGTGCTTCCTTGAGAGCGTCAATCTTACCGTTGAGCTCTGTCTTTTCAGCCTCGGAGAACTTGTCGCCGTTCTCGTTAATCATCTTCTCGCTCTGGTAAACCATCTGGTCTGCGTTGTTGCGTGTGTCGATTTCCTCACGGCGCTTCTTGTCTTCCTCTGCGAAAGCTGCTGCCTCGTTGACAGCCTTTTCGATGTCTTCCTTGGACATATTGGAGGAAGCTGTGATTGAGATTGACTGCTCCTTGTTTGTGCCGAGATCCTTTGCGGAAACGTGAACGATACCGTTAGCGTCGATATCAAATGTTACCTCAATCTGGGGTACACCGCGGGGAGCAGGCATAATGCCGTCAAGGTGGAATACACCGAGAGTCTTGTTATCTCTTGCGAACTCTCTTTCGCCCTGAAGAACGTGAACCTCAACAGAGGGCTGATTACCAGCGGCTGTGGAGAAAATCTGGCTCTTCTTTGTAGGAATGGTGGTATTTCTCTCGATAAGCTTTGTCGAGATACCGCCGAGTGTTTCAAGACCGAGTGAAAGAGGTGTTACGTCGAGAAGAACGACACCCTTTACGTCACCGCCGAGTACACCGCCCTGAATTGCGG
>JAZOMP010000138.1:0-18745 GCA_045654045.1 Acutalibacteraceae bacterium | reverse complement strand
CCGACCTTAATATGGATAACCCTGCAGTAAGACAGGAAGTAAAGGACATTATGAAGTTCTGGCTTGATATGGGCGTTGACGGCTTCCCTGAGGACGTGATCACCTTCGTTTCAAAGCGTGAAGGTCTGCCCAACGGCTTCCCGATTCCTCAGGCCTGCGGTATGGAACACTACGCTGACGGACCGCACATCCACGAATACCTTCAGGAATTCCGTCAGGTACTCAACGAGTATGACTGCTTTGTAGTCGGTGAGGCACCGATGATGACTCCCAACAAGGCACTCAAGTACATAAAAGAAGGCCCCGGTATGGAGCTTGATATGTTGTTCCACTTCCAGCACATGGAAGCAGACTGCCTGTTCACCGAGTTTATGGCTATGCCCTTTAACCTCAAAAAGCTCAAGAAGGCTTTTTCAAGGTGGCAGTACGGTCTTAAGGACAAGGCCTGGAACGCACTCTATATGGAAAACCACGACCACCCGAGAATCATTTCCCGCTACGGCAGCGAGAAGTACAGAAACGAAAGCGGCAAGTCCATTGCGAACTCCTACCTTCTCCAGTGCGGTACTCCCTTCATTTATCAGGGTCAGGAAATCGGTATGGTAAACATTCACCTGCCCAAGGTTGAGGACTATATGGATGTTTTCGCAATCAACAACGCCAAGACCCTCAAGATGCTCGGTATGTCCGACGAAAAGGCAAACGAAAGACTCAAGAAAGTCAGCCGCGGCAACGCACGTACACCCGTCCAGTGGGACGACAGCGAAAACGCCGGCTTCACGACAGGCACACCGTGGATGCCCGTCAACCCCAACTACAAGGACGGCATAAACGCCAAGGCTGAAATGGAAAACCCCGATTCAATCTTTAACCACTACAAGGCACTTATCAAATTCCGCAAGGAAAACCCGATTATTGCAAAGGGTGATTACAAGGAATACAACGAATCCAGCAAGGAGCTTTACGTATACTCCAGAAGTTATCAGGGCAAGAAGATGCTTGTAATCTGCTCCTACTCCGAAAAGGCTGTAAATTTCACCGCTCCCGCAGGCTTCGACCTTACCAAGGGTACGGCTATTCTTTGCAACTACAAAGAAAATCCCGTTTCTGCAAACGGCTTTACAACACGTCCCTACGAAACCAGAGTTTATCTTTTTGACTGATATGCTCGGCTTAAGGGAACGTGACGATTACAAGACACAGATAGTTTTTATAAGGCACGGCGAGTCCTGCGGAAACGTAGGGCTCGCAACACCTGAAGGCTTTCACCCCGATGACCCGCCGCTAACGGGAAACGGACTCCGGCAGGCACAGAAGCTTGCCGCCTGCTTTGAAAAGGGAGAGATTGCGCACATTTACGCAAGCCCCCTTACAAGAACGGTACAGACCGTTTATCCGACCGCGGAAAAACTCGGGATGAGAATCGAGCTGCTGCCCGACCTTATGGAGGTTGACACGCGTATTGCAGGCTGTGAGCGTGAAATGCTGGAAAGAGATTTTCCGCTTGCCATTCCCTGCACGAGTGAGCCTACACCTACGGGAGGCACCTTGCTGCTGTCCGGTAACGAAACACCGCAAGCGTTAGCCGCAAGGGCAAAGCGTTGTATTGACTACATACGAAACCGATACAACAACGGCGAAACGGTAATTGTAGTTTCACACGGGACGTATTTCGGGTATCTGATAAGGGAATGTCTTGAAATCGGGTGTGGTGAAACCTTTAACTGGGAGGTTGACAACTGTTCAGCCACCTGCGTAGTATTGCGCAAAGACGGCAGAAAGCCTTTACTGCGCACCGCAAACTACACAACACATCTGCTTTAAATTATTAAATTAGGGGAAATATGGGATATGAAAAAAAATAAAAAAGGCAAGGGCACGGCAAAAAAGGTTCTTGTCAGTATTGCCGCTGTTATAGTAGTTATAACGGTTGTAACCGTAATTGTAAACCTGGGCTTATCAAACAAAAATATTAAGCTTGCAGGCACTTTTGAAACGGTAGAGGTCGAAAATCAGCTCATACCCGAAAAGGACGTCAACGGCTTCTACACCTTCACAACAGACGAAGATTTCAAGGTAGTACAGCTTACCGACGTTCACATCGGTGGCGGCTGGATGTCCTACAAAAAGGATGCAATGGCACTCAACGCCGTTGCCGCAATGAGCAAAGCAGAAAAGCCTGACCTTGTTATTGCAACGGGTGATATTGCCTACCCCGTACCTTTCCAGGCCGGCACGTTCAACAACCTCACGGGTGCAAAGACCTTTGCAGCGCTGATGGAAAAGCTCGGCGTTTACTGGACAGTAGCCTTCGGCAACCACGATACGGAAAGCTACAGCTACTATAACCGTGAAAAGATTTCCGCATTTTATGCTGAAAGCGGCTTTAAATACTGCCTTTATCAGCCGGGCCCTGAAGATATTGACGGCTACGGCAACCACGTTATAAACGTAAAAAACACCAAGGGTGAGCTTACTCAGGCACTGTTTGTTATGGACAGCCACTCCTACCTGCCGTCCGACCCGTTCGGAATGTTCTGGAAGTATGACAACATTCACGACAACCAGGTTGCGTGGTATGAAGAAACAATAGAAAACCTGACCATACAGAACAACGGCAAGCCTTTCACATCAAGCCTTTATATCCACATTCCGCTCACAGAGCACAAGGACGCATGGTTTGAGTATTTCAACAACGGTAAAGCTGATACCGAAAACGCAAAATTCCTCGGCGGTGACGCAGGCGAAGACGAAGAGAATATGGTTTACTGCGGTCTCGGCGACGACAGAATGTTTGAAGCAATGCTCGAAAAGGGCTCAACCAAAGCAGTTTTTGTCGGACACGACCACAAGAACAACTTTATGATTGATTACAAAGGCATAACGATGAGCTACGGTATGAGCGTTGACTACCTTGCCTATATCGGAATTTCTAAAGAAGGTATTCAGAGAGGCTGTACGGTAATCAATTACGCACCCGACGGTAATTTTGAAATAACAAAAGAAAATTATTACCAGGATAAATACCCGTCCCAATATGAAAAAGAGCAGGTAACGATGACACCTGTTGGATAAGCAACAAACAAGGCATACACGACTACCAATCGTGTATGCCTTGAATTTTACCTGTATTTATCTGCTGTTTGCGGTTTCTATCATTCCGAAGTAGAAGTCCTCAAAGGTTGTGGGGTAATCCTTTGTGCCGCAGAAATCGAAGTGGTCTGTGCCGTACATTGTGTCAAGGTAGTACCATCTGCCGGGGTTAATTTTTTCGCCTGCGGCTATAGCCTCCTCATAATCACGGGCTGTTGCGGCATCCGTATCAGGATAGAGTGCGGAAGCAAGCGGCACGATACCGTCGTTAACTGCCCAGTCACCCTCGATTTTAACGCCGTCAATTGTCGCACCTGTTGTAAGAGCGAGCATTGCACCGGAGATATAGAAAATCGGGTTGAGTGATTTTATGGGGTACTGCAGACCGAAAAGACCTTCCTTTGTTGCGGCTGTTGTATAAGAATAGTAGTAAGTATTGGGTGCGAGCTTAATTTTTTCGTTGAGCTCTCTTGCACCGCGAAGGGTCATATCATAGCCGCAGTTGTCGTTGGATTTACAGAAGTTATATATGCCCTTGAAATCGGGCAGGGCTCTGAATTCATCCTGTGCAGGGGTGAGCCCGAAATGGCTTAACTGGAAGGAGAAAACAAGGAAATTGTTGCCGAGAATACCGCCGATAGCATTGATTGCCGTTGCAAGCAGGAGCATAGTAACCTGCGGGTCAACAAGGTAGTTGGCAACCTGAGAGCCGTTGTGAGGGCTTGAAAGAGTGATACACGAATGAACGCTGTCGTGACCGCCCTTGAAAAGCTCACTTGTATTTTCGCCCGTTGCGGCAAGCTCCTCCTCACAGCCGAAAGCCATAAGAGAAGTGAAAAGCCTTACCGTTTCACCGCCGAAGGAATGACCGACAAGGTTTATTTTATCCTTCATATTCCACGGCTCGCCCATAATTGCTTTGCCTTCATAGCTGAAGCCGTAGCGGTCGTGTCCGTGTGCTTTGGAATGGGCTTCGCCGTAATCTACAACTGTACCCATAAGTTGTGCATAAAGCTCACACGTTCTGTCCCAAGCGCTGCTAAGAGGTCCGACAGCAGGTGCATAAGCTTCTATTCCCTTTTCGTTGAGGATTTTCATCAGGTCGGTACCGTTAATCCACAGACCGCCGCCCCAGTAAGGCGAAAGGTCATAAAAGGTGTTGCCGGGTGCCCAGCCACCCATACCGTGAACAAATATGTAAGGGTAATCGGTCTTTGTGTCCTCAGCGGCATAGGAGCTTATCGCAAAAGACGAGAAAAGCATAGTAAAAACAAGAAGAAAAGCAGTAAACTTTTTTATCATATTGTTTCTCCTTTACATTATTTTCTTTGATTATAATAAATTTGCAAAATATGCGCAAGAGTGTGTTACTTTTAGTTGACAAACTGTAATTTGACACAACCTATCCTATAATATATAATACATTATATATTTAACTTCTTCGGTGATGAAAATGAAAACAAAGGTTTCAAACTATATATCGCAGTTTCTTGTTGACAATGGCATTGATACGCTGTTTACCGTTACGGGCGGCGGTGCAATGCACCTTAATGATGCTTTCGGTCATCAGGAGGGCTTACGCTGTGTTTACAACCACCACGAGCAGGCGTGTGCAATAGCAGCAGAGGCATATGCCAGAATTCACAATAAAATTGCCGGTGTCTGCGTTACGACGGGTCCCGGCGGCACAAACGCTATTACGGGTGTTGTCGGCGGCTGGCTTGACTCAATACCGATGCTGATTATTTCGGGTCAGGTGCGTTACGACACAACAGCAAGGGGCAGCGGACTTAACCTTCGTGCAATGGGTGACCAGGAGTTTGACATCACAAAAGCCGTAGACTGTATGACAAAGTACAGCGAAATGGTTATTGACCCGAACAAAATAAGATATTGCCTTGAAAAGGCGCTTAAACTCAGTCAAAGCGGCAGACCCGGTCCGTGTTGGCTGGATATTCCGATGAACGTTCAGGGCGCATACATCGAAACCGATGAACTTATCAGTTATGACGGTGAAGACGATGAAGCTCTCCCCTGCCCTGTAAGCAACGAAACGGCTGACAGGGTGCTTGACCTTATTGCTGGGAGCGAAAGACCCGTTTTTAACGTCGGAAACGGTGTGAGAATTGCAGGCGCACACGAGGTATTCTACCGAGTTGCAAATAAGCTCAACATTCCCGTTGTTACCGGATGGAACAGCATTGACTGTATTGAGGACGAGCACGGGCTTTACGTCGGCAGGGCAGGCATTATGGGAGACAGACCAGGCAACTTCGCCGTACAGAACAGCGACTTACTGCTGAGTGTCGGCAGCAGGCTGAGTATAAGACAGGTCGGCTACAATTATCAGACATGGGCAAGGGCTGCGAAGAAAATTGTTGTTGATATAGACAGCGAAGAACTGAAAAAGCCAAACGTTAATGCAGATTTTCCGATCCGGGCGGATGCAAAGGATTTTCTTGAAGCGCTTGAAAGAAGAATTGACGAGAGAAATTTCAGCTTCCCGAAATCCGACTGGCACGAAAAATGCACCGACTGGAAAATCAAATACCCCGTTGTATTGCCCAAACACTATGAGTGCGAAGAAGCCAATGTTTATGCATTCATAAAAGAGTTAAGCTCCAAACTTAATGAAGGCGACATTACGGTGGTCGGCAACGGCTCTGCCTGCGTTGTGGGCAGCCACGCTTACATTATAAAGAAAAAGCAGAGGTTTATAATAAATTCCGCAATTGCTTCAATGGGCTACGACCTACCTGCGGCTATCGGTGTTGCCGAGGCCGAAAGAGGCAAGGATATTGTTCTTATCACAGGTGACGGCAGCATACAGATGAATTTGCAGGAAATGCAGACGATACTGCAAAACCGCCTGCCGATTAAAACATTTATGATAAATAACGGCGGCTACCACTCGATCAGACAGTCGCAGAAGAATTTCTTCGGTGAGCCTTTGGTCGGTGTCGGCCCCGAAAGCGGTGACCTTAGCTTCCCCGATATGTCAAAGCTCGTGCCGGCATACGGTATGAAGTATTACCGCATTGAAAAGAACAAGGAGCTTTCAAAGGTTATTGATGAGGTACTGAAAGATGAAGGTCCTGTTTTCTGTGAGGTTGTTGTGAGCCCCGAGCAGAAATTTGAGCCCAAGGCTTCGTCAAAAAAGCTTGATGACGGCACCATAGTTTCCGCTCCGCTTGAAGACCTTGCACCGTTTTTAAGCAGAGAAGAATTAAAAGAAAATATGATAATTGATCTGGTTGATTAATTAAACTTTAAAATACCTGTCAGAGATTCAAAATGCTCTGACAGGTATTTTTTTGTCTATAATTGTTAACAAATTGTTAACAATTTGAGTTTTCGCCGATTTTGTCAACCTTTTTGCGTAAAAAAACGGGCTGTACCCCTTTTGAGTGGGAGGAGTTTTTTAAAAGTGTTAAGGTTAAGATTCGTAAAGTAGGTTAACTTTACACTTTCGTGTAATTTCCGCCACACGTGGAGAAACTTCTCTACTAACGCAAAGAAGGTGAAAAAATCGCAAAGAAACAATTGAGCAAAAGAGAAAAGCTGTTTTGCCTGAACTACGCTTATCTTCGCAACGGAAGTGAAGCGGCGGTAAGGTCAGGTTATACTCTCAACCCGAAATCCGCATCGGTAAAGCTGCTTTCACGCAAGGAAATAGCCGAGGAAATTGCCGCTGTTTCCGCCGCTTTCAGCCCTAACCGCACAGAAGCGGCAACAGGCTACAAACGGCTTGCCTTCGGCTCTGTATCCGATGCGCTGAGCCTGATTTTCCGAGAAGAAGCCCCGAGCAAAGAGGAGCTTGCCGAAATGGATTTGTTTAACGTAGCAGAAATCAAGCGTCCCAAAGGCGGTGGGCTTGAAATCAAGTTTTTTGACAGGCTAAAACCACTTGAAAGGCTCAGCGAAATGAGCGAAAGCGAAACGGCAGCCGCTCTGCCGTTTTACGAAGCTCTTAACGGCTCGGCGCAGGCACTTTACGGGAGAGATGCGTTTGAGTAAAGTCAAGAAGCTTTACACTAAGTTCAAACCTTTTTCCGAAAAGCAGCTCACGGCACTCACTTGGTGGTGTCCTTCTTCGCCGCACAAAATGCGTGATGCAATAATCTGTGACGGTGCGGTAAGGTCTGGCAAGACACTTTGTATGTCAATTTCGTTTATCGCCTGGACTTTTTCCGCCTTTGACGGCACGGCTTTTGCAATCTGCGGCAAAACGGTAACCTCGCTGAGAAGAAACGTTATAACTCCCCTGCTCCCCGTACTCAGAGAGCTTGGCTTTGAGTGCACCGAAAGGGTATCGAAAAACCTTATTGAGATTTCCTTTGACGGCAGGACAAACATCTTCTATCTTTTCGGCGGTAAGGATGAATCCTCCGCATCACTTATTCAGGGTATGACCCTTGGCGGCGTTTTGCTGGACGAAGTTGCGCTTATGCCGCGCTCATTTGTTGAGCAGGCACTTGCACGCTGCTCGGTTGAAGCCTCAAAATTCTGGTTTAACTGCAACCCCGACAATCCGCTTCACTGGTTTCACGAGGAATGGATAAAGAAAAGCGAGGAAAAGAACTGCCTTTATCTGCACTTTTTAATGCAGGACAATCCCTCTCTCACACGGCAGATTATACAGCGTTATCAGAGCCTTTACAGCGGCTCGTTTTATGAGCGCTTTGTTGAGGGCAAGTGGGTTGCTGTACAGGGGCTTGTTTACCCGTTTTTTTGTGAAAGCAGAAACGTGTGTGAAATTCCCGACGGTGAATTTGAACGGTACTTCATTTCGTGCGACTACGGCACGGTAAACCCTGCCTCCTTCGGGCTGTGGGGAAGGCAGAACGGAATATGGTACAGGCTTGACGAATACTACCACGATTCTCGTCTGCTCGGTGAGCAGAAAACAGACGAGGAGCACTACAGCGCACTTGAATCCCTGGCGGGTGACAGAGAAATCGAGTCAGTTACAGTTGACCCGTCTGCGGCAAGTTTTATTGAGTGCATACGCAGGCACGGCCGATTCCGTGTTGTGCCTGCGAAAAATGACGTGCTTGACGGAATAAGAAAGGTATCCGAAGCGTTGAAGGGCGGCAAAATCAAAATCTGCTCGCCCTGCCGCGACATCATACGTGAATTTTCGCTTTACCGCTGGGAAGACAACTGCACGAAGGACACACCGAAAAAGACTAACGACCACGCAATGGATGACCTGCGCTATTTTGTCACAACACTTATGGAGTCGGGCAGCAGCGAATTTTTTGCCATTGCACAGGAAAGGAATGAAAGGCTATAAGAAAAAGCAAAAATACCACCGCCGAAGCCGAGGTATGCTCGGTACAGACCGGTCACGCACAAAACCCGTTTGCGTTTCTGGAAAGCTGTTCGGCACTCGTCGGGCAGCAGCTGAGGCTGTATTCCGCACTCAGGGATGCCGTACCGATTATTGATGCGGCGATTATGAAGCTGGTAAGGCTAACGGGCGGATTCAGCATACGCTGTACAGACGTTAACGCACAGCACACGCTTGACCGTTTTTTCGCTTCAGTTAACGTCAACGGCAATTCTCTCGGGCTTGAAAGCTTTGTAGCAAGCTACTTTGAACAGCTTCTCACCTACGGCACGGCTATAGGCGAAATTGTAACGGATAACACAGGGCTTCCTGTTGCACTATTCAATGCACCGCTTGAAAACATTGAATTGAAGCGGAATGCCAATTGCATTGACATTGATATTTTTACAACCCATTCAGGTCTTGCTGAAAAAGTTAAATACCCCGAGCTGATAATTATGTCAGCACTCAATCCCAGACCCGGTGAGCTTTGCGGCAATTCGCTTCTGAGCGGTCTACCCTTTGTTGCACAGACGCTTATGCAGATTTTCAGAACAACGGGCACCAACTGGGAAAGACTCGGCAACACACGCTTTGCCGTAACCTACAAGCCGACAAACGATGCGCTTGACAAGGCTTATGCAAAGGAAAGAGCAATGCAGGTTGCCAAGGAATGGAGCAACGCCATGAGTAGTGAGAGCGTAAGGGACTTTGTTGCAGTCGGCGATATTCAGATTAAGGCTATCGGCTCGGAAACACAGATTCCCGACAGCGAAATACCCGTAAGACAGCTGCTCGAGCAGATTGTTTCAAAAACGGGCTTACCGCCGTTTCTGCTGGGCTTAAGCTGGTCGAGCACGGAAAGAATGTCCTCGCAGCAGGCAGACGCACTCACAAGCGAGCTTGAAGCCTACCGCAGAATACTCTCACCAGCAATTACGAAGCTTGCTGACACCTGTCTGAGACTTTTCGGGCTAAAGGGCAGCACGGAAATAATATGGGATGACATTATGCTGCAGGATATGGTAGAACTGTCCCGTGCCGAGCTTTACTCCGCACAGGCACTGAAACTTACCAAGGAGGATTAATGGAAAAATTACAGAAAAATGCACCGTCGGGCGTGGAATGCTCTTTCATCCCGACCGAAAAAGACCTTGAGCTTATTAACCGTTACACGGTTAAAGAACTTAAAGCAGATGAGGTTTTCTGTTTTAACCTTACGCTGTGCGACAACGAAATTGACAGGGATTTCGAGCGTTTCAGCGTTGAGGCGCTTACCGCGCTTGCACCTATGTTTGAGGGCAGAACAGGTATTGCAGACCACAATATGAAAACAGAAAACCAGCACTCAAGAATTTTTAAAACCTGGATTGAAGAAAGCGAAGTACGCAAAACTTCAACGGGCGAAAATTACACCGCTCTCAAGGCAAGAGCATATATCCCCGTAACAGCCAAAAGCGAGGAGCTTATTGAGCAGATTAAATCGGGAATAAAAAAAGAAACAAGCATCAGCTGTACCGTCAGCAGTCAGCTTTGCTCTGTTTGCAAGGCTGAACTGAAAAAAGGCGGCTGTAAGCACCGCAAGGGTGAGGTTTACGACGGCAGAGTATGCCACACCGTGCTTAGCAATCCGACAGATGCTTACGAATTCAGCTTTGTCGCTGTGCCTGCTCAGCCCGAAGCAGGTGTGACCAAAAGCTTCACCGTGCCCGATGGTATGGAGCTTGACCGAATTGAAAAGGCAGCAACGGGCTGTGACGCAGTTACCTTAAGCGTAGAGACATTCGCTCAGCTTACCAGTAAAATTCACAGCCTTGAGCGGCTTTCGAAAGACGCCGAAAGATACAGAAAGGCACTTGAAACAAGAGTTGCCAGGCTCGGCGCAATGGCTGTGCCGGAGCTTGATTCAGGAGAACTGGAAAGCATTTGCACTAAGCTGCCGACCGACAGTCTTGCTGCACTTGAAAAGGCTTTTTCAGAAAATGCGGCAAAGCGTTTTCCGCTAGCACCGCAGCTGGGTACATTCACAAAAGAAACAAAAACCGATAACAACGAATTCAAAATTTAAGGAGGATAAAATATGTCAGTTTCATTCAAAGGTATCAACGAACATGTAGTCACATTCAGAACAGAAGAGGATCTTGCCGCAGGTACACTTGTAACTGTGTCAGACAACGGCACGGTAAGCCCCTGTGCAGCAAACGGTAAAATTGTCGGCGTTGTTATTTCCTGCAGAGAAAATCTTGCCGCCGTACAGATTTCCGGCTACATCACCCTGCCCTATTCGGGCTCTGCACCCGTGCTTGGCGTTACGGCAATAGCCGCTGCAAGCGACACCAAAATCAAGGCAGACTCAACAAACGGCAAGCTCGTCACCGTAGTTGAAACAGATGCGGCGGCACTTACAGCAGGCATATTGCTTTAATAAAAGGAAGGAGTAAATAACTATGGCAAATTTTGACAATATCAGACTTGAAAAAGGACTTTACTGCGGCGGCTCATTCACATCCGCTCTTGAGAGCATTGACCCGAGCGAAAACTACAAGGGCAGTGCGCTCGAGGGGCTTGATGCTTACCAGCGACAGCTCAAGCGCTTTGACATCAAGGTAAGCGGCAGCGGCAGTGACATTGTTGAAAATTTCTTCAAAACAAGCGACAGCGCAACCCTTTTCCCCGAATACGTTTCAAGAGCAGTAAGACAGGGTATGGAAGAGGCAAACGTACTTCCCAAGCTTATTGCAAGCGTTACAAACATTGATTCACTTGACTACCGCTCAATCACAAGCATTCCCACAGACGATGACAAGGCGCTTAAAGAGGTTGCTGAGGGCAGCGCAATTCCGCAGACGGTTGTCAAAACCCGCGAAAATCTTGTCAGGCTCAAAAAGCGAGGCAGAATGCTTGTCGCTTCTTACGAGGCAATCCGCTTCCAGCGCCTTGACCTTTTCACCGTAACGCTCCGCCAGATCGGCGCATACATCGCAAAGGCTCAGCTTGCCGATGCTATTGACGTAATTGTAAACGGCGACGGCAACGGAAACGGCGCAAACACTACTGCGGCAATCGCCTCCGGCACACTCAGCTACGCCGATATAGTAAACCTCTGGAAGGACCTTGACCCGTATGAAATGAATGTGCTTATCGCTAACAATGCAGATGCCGTGAATATGCTCAACCTTCCCGAATTCAAGGATTCTGCGGCAGGCTTAAGTTTCCACGCAACAGGCAAGATGATTACCCCCATTGGTGCAGAGCTCATCCGTTCTTCAGCAGTTGACAGCGGCAGAATTATCGGCCTCGACAAGACCTGCGCACTTGAAATGGTAAAGGCAGGCGAGGTTATGACCGAATATGACAAGCTCATTGACAGACAGCTTGAGCGTGCCGCCATCACCTCAATTGCAGGATTTGCAAAAATCTTCACGGATGCATCCCGTGTGCTTGAAGTTTAATTTACGGGGGTAAGGCGCTTTGATCGGTAATTACACCGTACTTAACGGATTAAGGCAGCTTATGACCCTTGACGAGAAAGAGGCAGAGAACGCTCTGCCTCTTTGCTCACTCTGCCTTAATGAAATTAAGAAGCGTCTGCGTAAGGGCGCAGACGAAAGCGACAGCCGCATTGCATCATGTGCGGCAGCACTTGCCTTTTACAGAATAGCAATAAGAAATGCCGTTGATTCACAGGGTACGACAAGCTTCAAGGCCGGTGACGTTACGGTAAGCCGTTCTCCTGCGGCGGCAGTCGAGCTTGCCGTTACGGTAAGAGACGAGGCTTTTGCCGCAGCGGCAGACCTGTTTGAGGATACAAGCTTTGTTTTCAGGCAGGTGGGCAAATGAAGATTGATAATCTTATAAAGCTTTTCGGCAGAACGGTTAATTTCAACACAGCCGACATGACCAAAAGCTATAAAGCGTTTATTCAGCCGTTGAGATACAAGAACAAGATGTACCTTGACGGCGTTTACACGCAGATCGGTTTCAACAGTCAGGGACACTATCTTTATATAGGCCCACCCGACCCCGACCTGACCACGGCGGAAGACTCTGCTTTTCTGAATTCAGATGGCACAAAGTACCGTATTGACCGCGCGGAAAGAGTATATAACGGCGACAAGGTTTTCTATATCTGGGCGATTATAAGAACGATAGTGGAGGTTGAATGATATGTCAAATTCAATAAGTGCAATGCACAAGGACATTGTAAAATGGCTCAATGAACAGACAGAGGTTTTCGGCAATATTAAATTTCTTACGGAGTTTCCACCCGTACCAAAGGCAACACCGCTTAAAAATCCGATAATCTCCGTAGGACTTGACAGCGTTAAGATAAGTGACTTCTTCACAGAAAACAGTGAGGGGGAGCTTGTGCCTGACGAATACTGCCGCCTTGCCGATATCCGACTGCGTTTTTCCGTTCACGTTCCCTATTCAATGGGCGGCACAGCCTGCCACGATGCTTTCACGAAAACAATAGACTGCCTTTCATTCAAAAGCGATCTCAACCTTGTTCAGTCAGGTTGCGAGGCGATTGTCGCAGACAGAGAAACGGATGCCTTTGTTATGAAAAGCTGGGCGGATATTCAGGCGCAGTTCTGTCCTGCAGAGTCGAGCGATGTGCAGTACGAGGCTTTCCTTCCGAAAACGTTTTTCTGCGCCTCGCATATGAACGACACCAACCTACACGTATCGCAGGAAGAAAAAGCCAGGTGGAATTCGTCTGTTACCATCGGTGCATATTTCGGCACGGGCGAAGCAAGCAGAAGCGTAAAGCTCGGCTTCAGACCGAGAGCGGTTATTGTTTCGCCGTCGATTCTTCCCGTATTTTATACGGCATCGGGAGTTTCCTACTGCCTGAGCGGTATTGCGGCACAGAACTATTCAAGCGCAGGTGTGTACCTGAGCGACAACGGCTTTACAATAAAACAGGGCACCTCGGAAAACTACGGCGATACCTACGTACAGCTCAACAAACTGAACATCGATTACTGCTACATAGCACTAAAATAATAAATAATTAAAATAATAAAGAATAAATGTTGATTTTTGTGTCCGTGTGAGTTATACTGTAGAAAAATTATAAAAACAGAACCGAGGGTTAAAATTATGGCAAACAAAGCTTTCGACAACAAAGGCGTTTATTCACTTCTTCTCACTCCCTTCAAGGAAGACCGTTCACTTGACTTCGAGGTTTATAAGAAGTACGTTGAGTGGCAGTCACGCCAGGGCGCACAGCATCTTTTCGCTTGCTGCGGCAGCTCCGAAATGACAACTCTGACACCCGACGAGAGAATTGAGCTTGCTACACTTGCTGTTAAGCACGCTAACGGTACTCCCGTTGTTGCTACCGCAAACCTTGAGCCCACCTGGCACGGCCAGATTGAGGAAATCAAGCGTATGGAGCAGACCGGTGTTGAAGGCCTTGTTTTTGTTACAAAGGGCTACTGCGACAATAACGACAGACTGTTTACATACCTGTCCGAGCTTGCAGAATACACAACACTCCCCATCATTCTTTACGAGTTCCCCGGCGCACAGCCCCACCTTATGGACGCTTCCGTTTACGGCAAGCTTGTCGAAACAGGTAAGTTCTACGGTATCAAGGACACAACCTGCCGTATCGAAAAGATCAAGGAAAAGATTGCTGTTCAGGGCGATTCCGCTGTTCTTCAGGCTAACATCCCCTACCTTATGGAGGCTTATGAGGCAGGCGCAAGAGGCGTTGTTGCAACACCCACAACCTGCGGTGCATACCTCTTCTCCAAGATGTACGACGAATTCTTTGTTCAGAACGACAGAGAAGCCGCAAACTACACACACCAGCAGATTTGTATGCTTGACAACGCTATTGATTCCGGCTTCGTTGCAAGTGCAAAGTACCTCGTCAGCCTTTGCGGCGTAGAGGGCTTCAACTGGTACACAAGAGGCAACCACAACCTTGCTCCCCAGAGACTCAAGTCACTCCGTGTATTCTTCGACTGGGCAAAAGCTACAGGATTCAAGTTCTATAACGATTAATTAAACACTACTAAAGGCGGTATTCAAAATGGCCGATAACAACAGTTTTTCTATTTCAAAAAAAGGCTACAACTGCGAAGAGGTTGACGAATACGTAAGCTTTACTCGTCAGTCAGAGGTTCAGCTTCGTGAAAGCTATGCTTCTCTGCAGGAAAAACATGATGCTCTCCATGAGGAAAATATCAAGCTCCGCAAGGACTGTACTGCGCTCGCATTAGCGTTGCAGAAACTTCGGGAAACCGAAACCGATCCTATAGAAGAAGGCGATGAAGCCGGCAATCTCCGCGAGGAGAACGTGGCGCTCAAAGCCGAAATCGAAGAGCTTAAGGCAGAGCTTGAAATAGCCCACCAGGAAGGTAAAGAGGTTGCAAATTTCTACAGCAACACGGCTTCAAAAATGATTGAAGAGGTTGCACAGATTGTACAGAAGTTTGAAAAGGATGCGCAACGCAAAGCAGACGCAATCACAGCAGCTGCACGTCTTGAGCAGGAAAAAGCAATCCTTATCAAGGAGCAGGTTAACCACGAGGTGCGCAGCCTTATGTCAATGCTCGACAGCTTTGCAAAGGACACTGAAAGCGAAAGTACTGTTGAAGTAATCGACGAAACCGACGAAGACGAAAAATAATAACAACAAAAACAGGCACACAGCGTTGTGTGCCTGTTTTAGATAAAGGTGCAAAACTATGAGAATGAGGAAAAAGAAATATCTTGAAGAGCGTCTGAGCGAATGCGGCGACAATATAATTCAGCTTTTCAGCGACGACCGCAACTTTATGACAGCTATTGAAAAGAAGGAATATTTTGATTTTAAGGACCTTTTCGGCAACGATAACCCCGTTGTGCTTGAGGTAGGCTGCGGCAAGGGCAGATTTGCCTGTGAGCTTGCAAAAGCTAACCCGGATATCAACGTGCTTGCACTTGAAAAGGTAGCAAACGTAATCGTTGCGGCAAGCGAAAAGGCAAAAGAAGAAAAAATTGAAAACGTACGCTTTCTGCACGGCGGTGCGGAATACCTTGAAAAATATATTCCCCCGAAGTCTATTGAGCGTATTTACCTCAATTTCTCCTGCCCATACCCCAAGAAGGCATACGCCAACCACAGACTTACTAACGCACGTTTTCTCAAAAGCTATGCGGTAATTCTTAAGGACGGCGCAGAAATCCACCAGAAGACAGACAATATGCACTTTTTCGAGTATTCCCTTGAGCAATATTCGGCCTTCGGATTCAAAATTAAAAACATATCCCTTGACCTGCATAGCAGCGGCTTTGAGGGTAACATAGAAACAGAATATGAGCACCGCTTTGCCTCGCAGGGCATGCCAATTTACAGAGTGGAAGCGTATTTATGAAAACCTGTTTACTTGTCGGCGGCGGAGATTTTCACGCCGATGGCTTCAGACCCGAAAAGGACAACTTAATAATCGCCGTTGACGCAGGCTACCGGAGGCTGAAGGAGCTTAAAATTACACCCGACCTTGTTGTAGGAGATTTTGACTCGCTCGGCTTTGTGCCTGACCACCCCAACACCGAAACCCATCCTAGTGTCAAGGACGACACGGACACTATGCTTGCCGTAAGCAAAGGCATTGAAGCCGGCTGTAACCGATTTCTGATTTACGGCGGCACGGGCGGCAGAATTGCACACACCTTCGGCAATATTCAGATACTCAGCTTTCTTGCAAACCAAAACAAGCAGGGCTTTATTATTGATAAGGATTATACAGTCACAGCAGCAAAGGACTGCATATTGCGCTTTGATAAAAACGCAAGCGGCTATATTTCAATATTACCTTGGGGCAGTGAAAGCTGCACCTTAACGCTCAGAGGGCTTAAATATGAGCTTGAGAGCGCTCCCCTTCCCTGCGACAGACCCTTAGGTATAAGCAACGAATTTACGGGAAAATCCGCCGAAATCACGGTACACAACGGCACGGCGGTAATCATAATAGAAAGCGCAGGCATTCTGCCCGAAAGAGAGGAAACAAATGGCAAATAAGATTTCCGCCGCAATTTTCGACCTTGACGGCACGCTTATTGACTCAATGCCGATATGGAATGACCTGAGCTTCAATTTTCTGACAGCACGCGGTGTTACACCCAAGCCTGATTTGCGTGACAATGTTTCAACAATGTTTCTGCGCGAATCCTCGCAGTACGTTGTGGACGAGTATAACCTCGACTGCACGGCTGATGACGTATTAGACTTTATGCACGGGCAGATAGATAATTTTTATATCAATCTCGTTCTCCCGAAAGAGGACGTAATACCGTTTCTTGAAGGCTTAAAAAAAGCCGGAATTAAAATGTGTGTAGCAACGGCAACGGAAAGAAGGCTCGCAATTCCTGCCCTCGAGCGCAACGGTATGCTCGGCTATTTCGACGAAGTTTTCACCTGTGCAGAGCTGGGAGTGAGCAAAAGAGACCCGCTTATTTTTGAAAAAGCTCTTGAACACCTCGGTACAGAAAAACAAGAAACCTACGTGTTTGAGGATTCCTACCACGCCGTTGAAACTGCGGCAGAGGCAGGCTTCCCTGTAGCGGCGGTTTACGACGAATCCGCAGCAGGTAAAAAAGATAAAATAAGAGAGCTCAGCACGGTATTTTTCTATAAGTATGAAGAATTAAACGAATTTTTTGATATATAACAAATCAGGACAGCACAGTTCACCCATACTGTGCTGTCCTTTATCTCTTCCCGGAAAAATTATATTTTTACTGCTTCACCTCCCTGTAGTCTTTACAAACAGCTGTTGCTTCGCCGTTTTCATTGAAAACAATATACACAACACCTGTTGCCGTAACTCCGTCGGTGTACTCAACGGTAAAGGTAACCGTGTCATTAAAGGCAGAAAAAGATATACCGTTGTTTTCCGACAGAGCTTTTAACATTTCGTCCGTGTGTTCCCAGTAAAAGCCGTCCGTTTTACTGTTGAAATCCTCACCGCTGACAACGATTTCGTGTCCGTGCTTCGGTCGGCTGAAAGAAGGTCGGCTGTTGAGCGAATAAACCATTTCGCCGTATTCAGATGTGTTTTTCACCGTTACGGTTTTTATGCTTCTGCCTTCCTCCAAATTCAGTCTGAACTCGTTGACACAATACTGTGTCAGATAAAATTCATCCGTACCGCAGGTATGACTTCTGCCCCTGAAAAATCCCTCTTCATCGCTGTAAGCGTAAATTCCGTTATCAAGGTCTGTTCGGATTTTTTCCTTTTCGCTTTCCGTCATTCCTCGTATGTCCGTTAAAATCAATTTTACACCGCAAGGGCATTTTTCATTGATTTCAAGTGGGATTGCGGTGTGTTTTTCATTTTCGGCGGCACTCGCAAGCACTATAAAGCCACTCATCATATCAGGCACTATATTCTGTGTTGAATCCTGTGTAGGATTATCGGGGACAGTTGCAGGTCGTTTTCCGACAAAACCTGTACACAGAACAATAATTACGGCAAGGCACACCACAGTAACCAATTTGGATATTCTTTTTTGTTTGGTATAAGAAACTCCACTAACCACCTTTGCCTTAAGTCTGTTTTTCATATGTATATCCGGCTTAATGTCATCAATTATATTTATAAACTCTTCCTTTTTCATTGCGCATAATCCTCCAATTCGGGTTTAAGCATTTCTCTGCCACGCTGCAAACGCTTTTTTACTGCTGATTTGCTTATTCTGAGTATGCTGGCAATTTCTTCAACGGAATAACCGTTGTAATAATACAGAAGTACCACACATTTATATCTGGGCGGCAGGGCAAAAACACTACGCAGGATGTCATATCGTGTATCGTTTTCACAATAAGCGGAAAGCTCAACTTCTTCCATACTCACGTTTTTTCTGCCTGCTTTTTTAAGCAAATCGAGGCAGGCATTCTGCGTTGTTCTGATAAGCCACGCCTTTTCGTGTTCGTCATTGTTGAATTTTCTTTTGCCGGAAAAAAGCTTGATAAAAACATCCTGTAATACATCCTCGGCATCAGCGCTGTTACCGAGATAAAGAAAGGATATTCGGTAAAGCATTACCGCATAAAGATTGTATTTTTCTTCAAATTCTTTTTCGAGATCCCGATTCTTCATAATATCCTCCTCTCATATATAAAACGAGCGAAACATAAAAAAGGTGACAAATTTCAGTTTGTCCACCACAACAAAAGCCTATGGCATCATCTGCCACAGGCTTTGGGGGTTAATTATTCAAAATACTTTTTCCAGCTATCGTCGGAGAGGATTTTACCTTCTGCGAGGTTGAAGGTGAAGGTTTCCTGCTTACTGTCCTTTTCGGTTACGAGTCTGATTA
>JAZOMP010000137.1:0-11826 GCA_045654045.1 Acutalibacteraceae bacterium | reverse complement strand
AAGGACGTTGTCTACGAGCCCATCAAGGAAAATTCAGACATTTACGACAAGCTCTATGCCGAGTATAAGATTCTCCACGATTACTTCGGTCAGGGCGGCAACGACGTAATGAAACGCCTTAAGGCAATCAAGGGCGAAATGGAATAAGATTAAAAGCTCTGCTTCAAAACGAAGCAGAGCTTTTTCAGTTCATCCCGTTCGGTCCCATTCTTTCAAACAGTTCGATTACCGCCGCCTTTAGGGGGGCGTTTTTTTCGTTTCGCAGGGCAGGGTCGGTGGTAAGGGTATCCTTTGCCGCCTGCTGTGCCTGCTTTAATAATTCCATATCGCTTGAAAGGTCGGCTATTTTCATTTCGGGAAGACCGTGCTGTCTTGCGCCGAAGAAATCGCCCGGACCTCTTAATTTTAAATCCTCGTCGGCTATTTTAAAGCCGTCTGTGGTTTTGCACATTGTCTTAAGTCGCTTCTGTGCCGTTTCGCCCTTTGCATCGGAAATTAAAATACAGGTCGATTTGTGCTGACCTCTGCCGACACGTCCTCTTAACTGATGAAGCTGCGAAAGTCCGAAGCGCTCAGCGTTTTCGATAACCATAATAACGCTGTTGGGTACGTCAACGCCAACCTCGATAACCGTTGTGGAAACAAGAAGCTGAATCCTGCCGCTTGCAAAATCCGTCATAACGGCTTCCTTGTCCTTGGGCTTCATCTTGCCGTGGAGAAGACCGACGCTGTAGCCTGCAAATTCTTTTTTTGCTATTCTTTCGGCATATTCCTCTGCGGCGGCAAGCTCAAGCGCTTCGCTGTCCTCAACAAGCGGACAGACTATGTAGCCCTGCCTGCCCTCGTCAAGGTGCTTTTTAACGTAGCCGTAGGCACGCTGTCTTATTGTGCCGTCAATGGCATAGGTTTCAATTTTCTGCCTGCCTGCGGGCAATTCGTCAAGCACGCTCACGTCAAGGTCGCCGTAAATAATCAGCGCAAGCGTACGGGGAATAGGCGTTGCAGACATAACGAGCGTGTGCGGATTATATCCCTTTGAGCCGAGTGCACTTCGCTGACCGACACCGAAGCGGTGCTGTTCATCTGTTACAACAAGCCCAAGTTTATTGAACTCAACATCCTTTTGTATCAGGGCGTGAGTGCCTATGATTATATCTGTTTCGCCTGCTGCCAGACTCTGTTTTATTCTTTTTTTCTCCCTCGCAGGTGTTGAGCCTACGAGAAGCTCAACCTTCAAATCGGTGGCTTCAAGCAGCTTTGCAAAGGTTTTATAGTGCTGCTGTGCAAGAATCTCCGTCGGTGCCATAATTGCAGTCTGGTAGCTGTTTTTGGCGCAAATATAACTGAGTGCGGCGGCAACCGCAGTTTTACCTGAGCCGACATCACCCTGTAATAGTCTGTTCATCGGGGTTGCGCCCGACATATCCCTTACCGCTTCGTTTACAGCCCTTTGCTGTGCGCCTGTAGGTGTGAAGGGGAGAAGCGAGAAAAACTCGCCGGAATAAACCTTTTCTATTTTACAGCCCGTTTTCTTGCGGCTTCTGCCGCGCAGGAGCATAAGACCCGTCTGCAGTACGTAAAGCTCTTCAAAGCTAAGTCTTCTGCGGGCGGTCATTACGTCTGCCTGCGTTTTCGGAAAATGAATTTTATTCAAAGCCTGCTCATAGGAGCAAAGTGCATATCTGTTGCGTATTTCTTCGCTCAAAACATCTTCGGGCAGGGCTTCAAGCGTTTCAAGGGCACGCTTTACACAGCCTTCAATCGTGCGTGAGGTAAGTGACTGCGTCTGCGGATAAATAGGGCGGATTCGTTCGCCCGTAACTGCTCTCTCAATCTGCGGCGAGGACATTTCCCTTGAATACCCGTAGGCGGAAATTTTGCCGAAGAAGAGGTATTCTTCGCCCTCTTTAAGCTTGTCTGCGGCAAAGCGGTTGTTGAAAATCGTAATTTTCATTATGTTTTCACTGTCTGTTACCTCGGTCTTGTAAATGGTCATACCCTTTCGGACAAGTGCGTGGGTTACGGGGGCACAGACCGTTGCCTTTATACAGCAGGTTTCACCCGGCACGGCGTCAAGAATTGAAACGGTACTGCTCCAATCCTCGTAAGCCCTCGGATAAAGGCGCACAAGGGAGCCGACGCTGTCCACACCAAGCCGTCGGAACAGCTTGGCACGGGCTTCGCCTACCCCCTTGAGATATTGAATGTTGCTTGAAAAGTTAAGCATAATTTTATTCAACCGAAATTGTAAAGTAATATACGGGCTGACCTGCGTTGATTACGGAAATTTCCGCATTCTGACAGCGTGAGCCTATGAGAGTTGCCAGCTCCTCTGCCTGTGCTTCGTTCGCATCCTCACCGTAGTAAATCGTTATCATCGAAGCGCCGTGCTTTCTGTACAGCCTTCGAGCAACCTTGTAGCCCGCCTTGATAACGTCACGCTCAAGTACGGTGATTTTGCCCTCTTCCATGCCGAGGATTTCGCCCTTGCGTACCTTCTGGTTGTTGACTTCGCTGTCACGTGCGGCAAAGGTGACAAGGCCCGTGCCGATTCTGCCTGCCGCTTTCATCATTTCAAGGTGGTTCTTGTCGGCAGAAATTGTTTCGTCGAAGCTGAGCATTGCAGCAATACCTTGAGGAACAGTCTTTGTATGGAGCACGCTTATTCCTTTTTCACACATTGGTATAACCTGCTCAGCCGCCATAATTATATTTTTGTTGTTGGGCAGAATGAAAACGTGCTCTGCAGGCGTTGCAAGAACGGCACGAAGAATATCGTCCGTGCTGGGGTTCATTGTCTGACCGCCGCTTACAACCGCATCTGCACCGAGCTGGTAAAACATTTCCTCAAAGCCTGCACCTGCACAAACAGCAACAAAGCCGAACTGCTTTTCAATCGGTACGGCTTCGGGCATAGCCTCATCAACACCCGTGCTTTCGCTTTCGGGTGCGCCCTCAACAATGTTGTTGCTGTGCTGGTAACGCATATTGTCAATTTTGATATTGACGAGTGCGCCGTATTTGAGACCCTCCTGAATGGCGTTGCCGGGGTCGTTTGAATGAACGTGAACCTTTATGATTTCCTCGTCATCAACAACCACAACGCAGTCACCGATCGATTCAAGGTAGGCACGCAGACGCAGCGCCTCCGACGGGTCGCTGCCCGTGCGGTTTACAATAAATTCGGTGCAGTAGCCGAATTTGATTTCTTCGTTTGCTGTAGTGGCGGCAACGGGCTTTACCGCTGCTGCAGGGTCATCCGTCTGTGAGGGGATAATTCCGTTACCCTCAAAAACGCTGAGCATACCCTCGAAAATGAGCATAAGACCCTGACCGCCTGCGTCGACAACGCCTGCCTTTTTGAGCTGGGGCAGCATTTCAGGTGTTCTTGCAAGCGCATCGTTACCGGAGTTGCAGGCAGTTTTCCATAATTCAACCGCAGAAACACCGTCGGCAATAAGGGCGGCTTTTTCGCCCGATTCACGTACAACCGTAAGAATAGTACCCTCTGTCGGCTTCATAACCGCACCGTAGGCGGCCTTTGTACCCTCGGCAAGTGCCTTTGAAAGCGCCCTTGCGTCGGCTGTGTCAAGCCCCTTGAGTGCCTTTGAAAAGCCTCGGAATACGAGCGAAAGAATAACGCCGGAGTTACCTCGTGCGCCTCTTAAAAGGGCGGATGCCGCCTTTGCGGAAACCTCGCCAACCGTGCTGGAGTCGGGCAGAAGCGCCAGTTCACGTGCGGCGGCTTTTATTGTCATTGACATATTTGTGCCCGTGTCGCCGTCTGGCACGGGGAAGACGTTTAATGCGTCAACCGCTTTGCGGCTGTTATCTATATTGTTTGCTGCGGAAATAATCGCATCACGCAGAGTGTTACCGTTAATCAATTTGCACCTTACCTCAGCTTTCTTCGGCCTTCATGCCGTCAACATAAACCTTTACCTCGTGTACCTGCATACCCGTTGCATTTTCAACGGTGTAGCGTACCTTGTTGGTAATGCTTTTACAGATTTCGGAAATGTTGAGTCCGTACGTTACAACTATGTGCAGTTCAATTGCAAGACCGTCGGCGGTGTTGCGCACTATAACGCCCTGGTCGTCGAAAATCTTTGCCTTTCTTAAGAATGCACGAAGCTGCTGGCGCTTGTTGCTGTTGCCCATACCGGCAACGCCAAAGCACGACGAGGCGGCTCTGCCAATCAGAGCCGAAAAATAGCTCTGGCATATTTCAATTGTACCGAGGTGGTTTTCAAGCTTAATCATTTAATTTCCTCCCGTTAAATCTTCACTTGTTTTGGTCTGCCATTTATCTATTCCGTAAAAATTATCGTAACAGGTGCCTGAAATTTCCGTGGTGAAATCCCTTGAATATACCTGCACGGCGTTGCGGTAGCACACCGGCACAAAGGGTGTTTCGTTGTCGAAAAGCAGGCAGAAATCGGCAAGAGACATATTGCCCGAAACTAATTTATTATACGCATCTACGCTCGGGTTTATTTCCCAGTAGCCGTCTTCTGCTTCGGCCTCCATAACTGCATTTGCCGCACCGTAGTGGCTGAAAAACTGCGACAAATCCATATTGGCAGGAATTTTTATTTCGCCAAGATACATTTCAAACTCACCGTTTGCAATTGCTTCGGTGTATTGCTTGTAGCCGAGTTCAATAATTCTCACGTTGAAATTAACTGCCGCCAGTTGCTCTTTAATCTGCTTTGCCGCCGCAACCTTGAATGGGTTGTCGGCACATACGGTCAGGTTACAGTTAAGGCTCTTTGTGCGCGAAGCACGGTAGCCGTAGCCGTTGATATTGGTATAGCCTGCGCCTTCAAGCAGGTCTGTTGCCGCCTGAGTCTGTGCGGTTACCGTTGTGTTTGCAGCAATGTTTTTCATACTGCTCCACGCAGGGTTAAATGGTAAAACAGCGGCTGTGGCGTGACCCTGGAAGCCCATTGAAACAATGCTTTCGCGGTCTATGAGCATTGAAACGGCCCTGCGCACTTCACGCTCCTGAAATATCGTTTTGTCGGGGTTAAAGGCGAGGTAGACGAAGTTGTTTGTGGGCACTACGGAAAGACCTGCGTTAACTCGGGTGTATTCGCCCGAAGAAAGGTCGTTATACCAGCAGTCGTAGTTGCCTATCTGCAGTCCGTACGCCATACCGTCGGAATCTGTTACCTCAAAGAGGTTTATTTCGGTTATATACGGGTCAAAGCCCCTCACGTTTTTCTTGTTTGCAACGAGTGTGGCGTTTGGCATTGTGCCATTGAGTGAGTATCTGCCCGAGCCGACGGGTGGCATAATATCGTAAAGATTTGTGCCTTCGTGTCTAGTCTGTACCGTGCCGTCCTTGACTATCGGAAAATCAAGGCAGGAGAGTGCGAGAATATCAGCACTCTTAAGGGTAAACACAACGGTGTTGCCCGAGCCGTCAACCGAGGAAATGTTGGAAAGGCGAGCGGCGTAGTAATCGCTTTTCTTTGCCTTCTCAAAAGAGTATTCCACGTCGGCGGCGGTAATTGCCGAAGAATCCGTAAAATATGCTTTTTTTAGTGTAACGCTTAACGCTTTGCCGTCAAGGGAGTAGCTGTCCGCTAAAATCAACTGCGGCTGAAAATCCGCACCGACCGTTACAAGCGGGTCGAAAAGCAGAGTTATCAGCGAGCGGTTTACGGCGCTTTCCGCCTTGAAGGGGTCAAGCGTGTCGCTGTGCGCAACGGGAAGCGACAGGGGACAGGTAATTTTCGGCTCAGCCGTTTCGTCCTTGGAGGGAGTGTCCTGCTGGGGTGTCTGCTCGTTGCCTGAGCAGGCGCAAAGACCCGCACAAAGGCAGAGGGCGAGAAGCAGGGTAAGAATTCTTTTTGTTCTTTTCATTTTCAGCCTCTGATATTTATTCGTTGGACTGCGGTGGTTTTACCGCTTCTTTTGTCAATTTCAAAAAGGCAGGCGTTGAGCATACATTCACCGTCGTTGTTGTCAAAGCGTGTTGGCATACCTGTTTTCAGCTTTGTGATAATCGCCTCGGGTGAAACGCCGAGTACGGAATTGACCGTGCCGACCATACCAAGGTCGGTGATGTAGCCTGTGCCGTTCGGCAGAATCTGCTCGTCTGCGGTCTGTACGTGGGTGTGCGTGCCGAAAACAGCACTTACCCTGCCGTCAAGGTAAAAGCCGAGTGCTCTTTTTTCGCCCGTTGCCTCTGCGTGGAAATCGCAGAGAATAATACGGCATTCATCAAGCTTTTCAAGCACCTCGTCTGCAGCGGTGAAGGGGTTTGCGCCCTCCATAAAAGCGTTGCCCGCAAGGTTGATTATGCCTATTTTAACGCTGCCCATATCGGCAATAGCAAAGCCCTTTCCGGGGTTGCCGGCGTAATAATTTGCCGGGCGGATGATGCTTCTGTCCGTTTCAAGGCGGTCGTAAATTTCACGCCGTCTGAAAACGTGGTTGCCCGTTGTGATAAGGTCAACGCCGCTGTCGAAAAGGTAATCTGCCGACTGCGGTGTTATTCCGTTGCCTGCGGCTGAATTTTCACCGTTAACAATGCAGAAATCAACACCGTACATTTTCTTTAACGAGGGCAGTTTTTTTCTTAAATATTCACAGCCGACGGAGCTTACAACGTCGCCTATTGCAAGTATGTTCATTGGTCAGCCCCCTGATAGAGATTGCTTATATAGTCGTCAAACAAGCCGCAACGCTCAAGCATACGGAAGTCTTCTTCGTCTATTACGCCGTTGAAATCAACGTCACAGCAGATTAACTCTGCGGCAGTTTCGGCGGAAAGCATACCGTTCATATAAAGACCGATAATAAAGGCGTCTTCACCGTCTGCCTTTGCGTCGCCGTCAATGTCACCGAGTGTGACAACGGTATATATTTTGTCCGAAACTTTGCCGTTGTCATCTGTTATTGTAATCGTACTGCCCGTTGAATAGTTGCCCTTTGAGTTGGGGCTGTGCGTTACCGTCAGCTTTCCGGCGGAAAGATATTCCGCAAGGTCGCCAACGTAGTCGGGCGGAATGACAACAAGCATTTCAGTGTTGTTCGCGGTTACGTTGAAATCGCTGGAAGTGATTTTTGCAAGCGGCTCAAGGGCAGCAATGGCATCGCGTATATTCTTTGCCATAAGGTCAACCTGAGCCTGCTCGTCGGCATACTTGCCGTAAACAACGGCATTTACTGCATTGGTAACGCTGCTGAAATCAACGTAATGCGACGGGTTGAGAGCGGCGGCTTCTGCCTTGGCTTTTTCAACGTCGGTGTAGTCTGCCTTGCCACGCTCTTCGAGCTTATCCATTGCGTCAACAAGCTCGTTAGCCTTTGCGGTTACCTTTTCCTGCTCAAATTCGTACAGAGCGTAGAAATCTTCGCCTATGCCGTCAAGCACTGACTGAACAACCTCAAAGTTCGTGTAATCGTTGGGGTTGAGTTTGTCTGCAGCATTTTTAATTGTGTTGAAATATCTGTAGTTTGCAGGACCGCATACGGTACGCAATGCCGCCTCGGCACAAAGCTTCATGCTGATAACCTTGCCGTCGCCCTCAAAGGGGTGGTAGTCAAGACCGGTTGCGGCATCAATAAGTGAATAGTCGTACGCAGTATGAGTTGAGTTTGCATCATCGCAGATTATGTTTTTTACCTGCTCGCCCGTGAATTCGGGATTTATGGCAAAGCACATTGCCGCAACGGCGGTAACAATAGGAGCCGCCTGCGAGGTACCTGTCATCCATGCGTATCTGATAACCGAGCCGCCGAATGACGTGTCGGTAATAGTGCTGAAAATTTCGTAGCCGGGAGCGTAAATATCTACCCTGTCGCCGCCATTACTCAGGGATATAGTGCCTTTTTCTTCGTTAAGGCTGTAAAACATTTTGAAGTGGGCGCCGTTTGTCTGCGTTGTGTAGTTTCTTACACCGCCCGCAACGATTATACGGTTATAAACCTTCTGGATAGCGTTTTTGCTGAGTCCTCCGTAATAGCGTGTGTATATATAATGGTCGGGGTTGACCGAGCAGAAAAGTCCGTTCTGTGAAGCGTCATCGCTTCGCTTGGTGGTGTATTGCGTAAAGCGTGTGTCAATTGTACCGTTGCCGGCTGACTGAACGATTACAAACTCCTTGTTCTGTGAAAGAAGCTGGTTGAGAGCAACCGCACACGGACCTGCCGAAGAGGCAAGCTTGTAATCGCTATACGGGTTTTCGTACGGGTTGTATGTGCCGTTGTAAGCGTTGTCAAGACCCAGTGAAAGGTTTACTGCCGTTGCGCCGCATTCAATTTCGGCAGTAACTGCATCAATAACGTTTGTGATTGAGTTTGACGAGTTGCCAACGGTATAGCTTGCGGCGTAAATTTTAACGTCGCTGAGCAGACCCGAGCCGCCAAGACCGTTGTTTCTTGTTGCGCCTACAATGCCTGCAACGTGGGTGCCGTGGTCGTTTGCAACGTTGCCGGTCTGGTACATAGCTTCGGGGAAGTTGATAAGACCGCTTGCGTAGTCCTCGTGGTTAGTTTTGAAGCCTCCGTCAACAATTCCGACTTTAGCTGTGCCGAAATAGTCCTCATATTTCCAGGCGCTGATTGCCTCAATGGCTTCTACGCTCCAGTTGAATCCGTTGGGAAGCGTCTCGTTCCATATTTCCGTGTAGCCTGCGCTGTGGTACCACGGGTCGTTGGGCACGCTGTCAAGCTTAAGCTCGACAATCTTTTCCGTTACCGCAAGACTGACCTCGTCAAGCGCCTGTATCTTTTCACAAAGAGCCTCAAGCTCTTCAAGATTTTTTGTGTTTGCCCTTGCCTGCACAAGGAAAATACCGTTGATTTCACCTATGCGGACAAGTGAGTTTTCGCTGAGAATTTCGTTCATCCTCTCGTCGGAAACTCCGTTTTCAAAATAAATGTTGATTACGTTTTCAACGTATCTTTCGCCGTTTTCTTCTTTTATTTCGCTTTTATCAGGCCGGTAAATTTCGCCTCTGTCATAGTTGATATTATAAGTTTCCGTCTGCTTGTCGCCGTTATAAAGCTCGGCGGTGATTGTAATCTCGTTTTCGCCGGGCATAAAGGCGAGTTTTTCTATGCTCCAGTCACAGCCGTCAAGCTGAGCTTCGCCCATAACCGTGTCGCCCGTAGACCTGCTTTCAACGGCGTAACTTACGGATTTTACCGAGCCGTTTGCAACGGCAACACCGCTTATGTCTGTTGTAAGTCGGGTGACGGTTTCAACGTGATTGAGGTAGGTGTCTTCGTTTACATCAAAATCAAAATAGCTGTTTTTTGCGGAATTCGCAAGGTAGGAAACGGTGATAATTACGGGGTAATCATTGCCATTGATACTAACGGTTTCTTCAAGCTGAAAGCTCTTAAGATTCTCCGTGCCTATTGCGTGTACACCGAAAATACCTGCGCAGGGCACCAGCATAAGCACCGCAAGCATAAGCGCGGCGGCTTTCTTTTTGTGTACGGCAAGAAAGGCAATCAACGCTATAATCGCAAACGTGATGAGTACAGCGGGAATTATACTGCTTTTTTCAATCGGGCTTGCCAGAACGGGTGCAGCTTCACGGCTGACGAAAACGAATCCGTTTTCGTAAACCTCGCCTGCGGTGAGTGTGTCAACAAGCACGGAATAGCCGTCCGATCCTTTTTTTGCCTTATCTAAATCAAGTCCTTCGGGCACAGTCAGGTCAATGCACACACCGTTGACGTCGAAGCCGTTTGAGTTTTTGAGTTTCAGGCTGAGTGTGGCGGAGGAGTTACTTTCTTCTCCTTCAACAGAAAGTCCGAGACCGTATTCGTTGGTGCTCAGCGCAGAAGAAAAAAGACAGAAAGACAGCGCAAAAACGGCGCAGAAAGCCGTTGCCAGAAGCCTCTTTATTGCCTTACTCATATATCATCCGTCCTCTCAGAAATATAATTCAACAGATAATTAATCAGTATTATTATACTTTAAAAGGGTGACGGTGTCAAGGATGATGCTGTGCAGATAATGTGTTTTAAAAAACGCAATTTTTTGCGATGTATTTGCCTGACGGCAAATGCGATATAATTTCAAAAATGAAATTGCGATATAGACTCGATAAATCTCGCCTGCGATATGATATAAAACCTTCACACGCCACAGCGTATATCGCATACCGAAGGTATATATCGCATTGCGACGCAATATATCGCAAATCCCGAAAGGGATTTATATCACTGCAGGTTATCTGCCGCAAGGCAGATAAATCTGCACTTATACCCCTATAATTGTTTCGTATACGCTTGACATAGTTTGTTATATTTAATATAATTTAAGAGATTGGAACTAAAAGCGACGGCTCAAGGTTCAAAATATGTAAAGGATGTGTGGATTGAACTATGGATCCCAAGTATGAAGCATTATTTACCCCGTGGAAAATAGGTAACGTCGAAATCAAGAACAGAATCGTTATGTGCCCAATGGGCGGTACATCTCTGTTCGGTTGGTTTGAGCTTGGCGGCTGTCACTTCGACAAGGAAGCTGCAAAGCTTTTCATCGAAAGAGCTAACAACAACGTTGGTCTCATCATCCCCGGTATTGCTCCCCTTCGCGATACCTTCTGGGGCAAGTGGCTCTGGCAGAACCCCAAAATGTTTGAAGAGCTTAAAGAGTTTATGGACGAAATCCATAAGACCGGCGCAAAGCTGTTCGTTCAGCTTACAGCAGGTATGGGCCGTTCCTGGGCTATTACCGAGCTTGTAGCTCCTCTTCACAGAAATAAGTTTACACGTAAGCTCATCAAGCCCATTCTTGATACATCACACGAGCTTGCTTCTCCCAGCCCCCAGCCCTCACGCTGGGCACACGATATTATCTGCCCCGAAATGACAAAGGAGCAGATTCACGAAATCATCGAGGCTTTTGCAAAAACTGCAAAGCTCTGCCGTGATGCAGGCGTTGACGGTGTTGAGGTTCACGCTGTTCACGAGGGCTACCTCCTTGACCAGTTTGCTATTGAATTCTTCAACAAGCGTACCGACGAATACGGCGGAAGCTTTGAAAACAGATACCGTTTCGCAGCTGAGGTTGTAAAGGCAATCAAGGAAAGCTGCGGCAGCGATTACCCCGTATCACTCCGTTACTCCGTAGAGTCCAAGATGAAGGGCTTCTGTGAGGGCGCAATGCCCGGCGAAGAGTACACAGAGGTCGGCCGTGCAATGGCTGAGTCCGAGAAGGCTGCAAAGTACCTTCAGGACGCAGGCTACGATATGCTCAATGCCGACAACGGTACTTACGACTCCTGGTACTGGGCACATCCGCCTATGTATATGCCCCAGAACTGTAACCTTGACGACGTTGCTCACATCAAGAACTTCGTTGATATTCCCGTTGTCTGCGCAGGCCGTATGGAGCCCGACGTCGGTGCCGAGGCTGTTGCAGAAGGCAAGATTGACGGTGTAGGTATAGCACGTCAGTTCCTTACAGACCCCGAGTGGATCACAAAGATTATTGAAGACAGACTTGAGGATATCAAGCCCTGTATCTGCTGCCACAGCGGCTGCTTCAACTTCTCCTCCTCCAAGGGTCACGCAAACACTCAGGATCTCTTCGACACAATGGGTCTTGCCCGTTGCGCACTCAACCCCAAGACCATGCAGTCCAAGAAGTATAAGATTGAGCCTGCAAAGAAGAAAAAGAATATCGCTGTTATCGGCGGCGGTATCGGTGGTATGGAGGTTGCTATCGTTGCCGCACAGCGTGGCCACACAGTAACCCTTTACGAAAAGTCCGGCGTTCTCGGCGGTGTATTCATTGCCGCTGCTGCTCCCTCCTTCAAGGAGAAGGACCGCGACCTTATCGCTTGGTAC
>JAZOMP010000136.1:0-2820 GCA_045654045.1 Acutalibacteraceae bacterium | reverse complement strand
GCTGTCAATGATAGACATATATTTGTTTTCATCATTACTCGATGCACTTCCGCTCGGGTGCAGGCTGATTATGGTCGGCGACTCCGACCAGCTTCCCCCCGTAGGCGCAGGCAACGTGCTTCACGATATGATAGAAAGCGGTATGCTTCCTGTTGTTGAGCTTAAAGAGGTTTTCCGTCAGGCACAGCGCAGTCTGATTGTTACCAACGCTCACAAAATCGTTGGCGGAGAATTGCCCGATTTAAGCCGAACCGATTCGGATTTCTTCTTTATGCCGCGTCAGAATGCTCAGCGTGCGGCACAGACCGTGTGTGAGCTTGTCGGCACAAGGCTGCCCAAAGCCTTCGGCTATTCGCCCGTTAACGATATTCAGGTGCTCTGCCCGTCACGCAAGGGCGAAATGGGCACATATAACCTTAACCGCCGCTTGCAGGAGGTTATAAATCCACCCGCAAAGGACAAGAAGGAACAGGTTGTCGGTCTTTTCCGCTTCCGTGAGGGCGATAAGGTTATGCACATAAAAAACAATTACGATATACTGTGGAAAAAGCCCGACGGCGAAGAAGGCTCGGGCGTATTCAACGGCGATATCGGAACAATACTTTCAATCAGACCCGACGGCGTTACGAAAATCCGTTTTGATGACGGCAGGGAGTGCAGCTACTTCCCCGACACAATGCGTGAGCTTGAGCTTGCTTACGCCGTAACCGTGCACAAGAGCCAGGGCAACGAGTTTGAGGCGGTTGTACTGACCGTGCTTTTCACGCCCGAAAGGCTGGCGTACAGAAACCTGCTCTATACTGCGGTTACAAGGGCAAAGAAAATGCTCGTAATGGTCGGCGACGAAAACCAGATTTACCGTATGGCACGTAATGACAAAAAGTCACGGCGCTATTCGGCATTAAAATCTTTTTTAGTGGAGGATAACAATGGAAAATAATTTTACATTTGACGACGGCATTGAGCCGGGCGGACTGCGCACAAGGCAGGAAATAAAGTTGCTTGTGTGCTATCTTCTTTCTAACGTGGACGAAAAGATAACACGCTCACAGCTTTGCGAAATTGCCCTTGACAAGGGGCTGGCAAACTATTTTGAAATAAATCAGGCGGTAAGCGAGCTTATTGAAAACGGCTCGGTTGTTTCCGATTTTATCGAGTGCGAGGAATACCTCGGTGTTACGGAAAAAGGAAAGGCATCCACAAAAACGCTGGAGGTTCAGCTTCCACGTTCAGTAAGGGAAAAGGCGATAAATGCCGCAATAAAAATGCTCACTCTTGCAAAGCGCAAGCGTGAAAACAAGGTTGAGGTCGAAAAACTTGAAAACGGCGGCTACCACGTAACCTTCACAATGGAGGAAATGATGAAGCTGACAATTTACGTTGCCGACGAAATGCAGGTTGAAACCGTTACCAACAATTTCTATGACGACCCGATTAAGCTCTATTCGGGCATTATAGCTTCTTTGACAGTATAAAAATAATTTCATATAAATAAAGAGAGGTTGAATAAAATGGCAAAATACGCAATCGGTCTGGACTACGGCACGCTTTCGGGCAGAGCACTCGTTGTAAACGTTGAAACGGGCGAGGAGCTTGCAAGCAGTATTTACGAATATCCCCACGCAGTTATGGACGAGGCACTTCCCTGCGGCAAAAAGCTCGGTCAGGACTGGGCGCTTCAGCACCCGCAGGACTACATAGACGTTCTCAGCCACACTATTCCCGACGCTATCGCAAAGAGCGGTATTGATGCAAACGACGTTATCGGTGTCGGTATCGACTTTACCGCCTGCACCGTGCTCCCCACCACAAAGGACGGCACACCGCTTTGCTTCCTTGACGAATACAAGGAAGAGCCGCACGCATACGTAAAGCTCTGGAAGCACCACGCCGCACAGGCACACGCAACAAAGCTCAACGATATTGCTATCGAAATGGGCGAAGAGTGGCTCGAAAACTACGGCGGCAAGATTTCCTCCGAGTGGGCAATTCCGAAGCTCTGGCAGATTCTTGACGAAGCCCCCGAAATTTACGAAAAGACAGAACGCTTTATCGAAGCAACTGACTGGGTTGTGTGGCAGCTTACCGGCAACGAAACACGTAACTCCTGCTGTGCCGGCTACAAGGCAATGTGGAACAAGAACACGGGCTACCCCTCAAACGAGTTCTTCAAGGCTCTTGACCCCAGACTTGAAAACGTAATTGATGAAAAGTTCGGCAGAGAGGTTCTTGCAAGCGGTAAGTGTGCAGGCTACATTACCGAAGAAGCATCCAAGCTTACAGGTCTTCCCGTTGGCGCCGCTGTTGCCGCAGGTATAATCGACGCTCACATTTTCGTTCCTGCCGTCGGCGTTTCCAAGCCCGGCGAAATGGTTGCAATTATCGGTACATCCACCTGCCATATGATGATGTCCGACGTTGAAAAGAAGGTAAAGGGTATCTGCGGTGTCGTTGCAGACGGTATTATGCCCGGTCTCTACGGCTACGAAGCAGGTCAGTCCTGCGTAGGTGATCACTTCGGCTGGTTTATCGATAACTGCCTGCCCGCAAGCTACTACGAAGAAGCAAAAGAAAAGGGTATCAACATCCACAAGCTTCTCCGCTCCAAGTGCGAGGCACAGAAGCCCGGCGAGAGCGGTCTTGTAGCGCTCGACTGGTGGAACGGCAACCGTTCAATCCTTGTCGACGTTGACCTTACGGGTATGATTGTAGGTATGACACTGCGCACAAAGCCCGAGGAGATTTACCGTGCACTTATCGAGGCTACTGCATACGGCACAAGAATGATTATTGAAAACTACCGTGAGCAGGGCGTTGAGG
>JAZOMP010000135.1:0-34060 GCA_045654045.1 Acutalibacteraceae bacterium | reverse complement strand
ATACTTGAAAAGGGCTATATCGACGTTAAAATCAAGGCTAAGGGCAAGGGCGGCCATTCCTCAACACCGCCGAAGAACACTCCCCTTGCAAGACTTTCAAAGTTTGTTGCAGATATTGAAAACGACCAGCCCTTCAAGGCTGAAATTTCAACGCCCGTTTACGCTATGCTCGACCAGGCTGCGCCCTTCCTCGGCTTCCCGCTGAGAATGGTGCTTGGCAATATGTGGCTGTTCAAGGGTCTGCTTACAAAGGTGCTTCCCGTTATTTCACCGATGTGTAACGCTTTTGTAAAGACAACCTTCGCCTGCACAATGGCTGGCGGCTCACAGACACCCAACGTTGTTCCGACCGAGGCTTACGTCGTCTGTAACCTTCGTCCCTCACCCCACCAGAATGCCGAGGCTTCACTTGCCGTGCTTCAGAAGTATGCCGACAAGTACGACCTTGAGCTTGAGGTTATCCACGCAAGAAGTGCATCCAACTGCGTTGACTTCAACGGCGAGGAATTCGGCTACCTTAAAAAGTGTCTTAACGAGTGCTACCCCGATGCTGGTGTTATCCCCTCCCTTATGACTGGCGGTACAGACTGCCGCCACTACGAGGCAATTGCAGACAACTGCCTGCGCTTCTGCCCGATTAAGATGAGCAACGAGCAGCTTGCCGCAATGCACGCTGCAAACGAAAGCATTGGTGTTGACGAGGTTGCACACTGCGTTAAATTCTACAAGCACTATATCAAGAACCATAAATAATTCTACAGAATAAACTCAAGGGACTGATTGTTTTCAATCAGTCCCTTGTTTTTTTATTTATTCGCTTCTGAGTGCTATCACGGGGTCTTTCTTTGCTGCAACCTTTGCAGGGATAAAACCTGCTATAACAGTAAGCACAACGCTTATAGCTATAAGTGTCAGGCCACCGTAAAGCGGAAGTTGTGCAAGATGGGGAATGTTTGCAACGGAATTGATTATTGCGTTTATCGGAATAATCATCAGGAGTGAGAGCAGTATACCCATCACGCCCGAAACAAGACCGACAATTATTGTTTCACAGTTGAAAACGCGTGAAATATCACGTTTAGAAGCGCCGATTGAACGGAGAATACCGATTTCCTTTGTGCGCTCCAGAACGGAAATATAGGTGATAATTCCTATCATAATAGACGATACGACAAGAGATATCGCAACGAAAGCAACGAGAGCGTAGGTTACAAGATCAATAACCTGTGTAACGGAGCTCATAATTAGGCTGACATAGTCCGTATAAGAAATAACACTGTCTTCCTTGCCTTCGTCAGTCTGCTGTTTGTTGTATTCGTCAATAATCTCGGTTACCCTTGCCTTTGCCTCAAAATTAAGCGGATAGATTGTTATTGTCGAGGGCGAGTCGAGGTTGGAAACACCAAGAATTTCAAGGTTTTCCTCATAGGTGGAGTCAGAGAATTTCGGCTCCTCCTTTTCAGGCTTGAGCTGTGGCTTTTGCGCATTCTGGTTACCCTTGTCAACCGTATCCTTGATTTCATTTTCGGTCGGCACATCAATTTCGCCGCCGCTTTCAACAGCCGTAATAATAGCGGAAAGAAGCTGCAGCTTCATATCCTTACTCATCATCTGCAGGTAATTGTAAACGGTTGAGGAATCCGTATCACTGCCTGCAAGCATCTCGTCAAGCATAGCCATAAGTTTCTTCCTGTCAGAAACCGTACGGATATCCTTTAACATAAGGCGGACAAATTCGTTCATTTTCTCTTTGTCTTCGCCTTCAAAATTCTTATCGATAAAGTCGTATATTTCATCCTCGGTCATAGCGGGGATATCACCGTTTGCAACGGGAGTCACCTCAGGCAGACCGCTCGTCTTTGCGGCAAATTCAACCGAAGGCATTGAAGCAACGGAGGTAGCAGTTGTTTTCTCGTCCTTTTCGCTAAAAGGCAGACCCGTAAACACGTCGGTTTTCGTATCCTTTTTCTGTGCCTTTACAACGGGAGCTTCATCGGTTGCTTTGAGTATATACTCGGTGAGTGAACTCATATAGCCGATTGTGCCGCCGTCAACTGCTGACTGTGCCGTTTCCTTCGGGCGGGCAATGCCGACAATTTTAAGCTCCTGTGCCTTGTCGACCTGCGTTTTCATATGCTCGCCGTCCTCGCTCTTGTCAACCCACTTGTCGCCATCCTTGCCGTAGCAGAGCGCTGTAGGCATAACCTTAAAGGTAAGACCGAGGAATTCGGTGTATTCATAGCCTTCAAGTTCAACAGGTGCTTCCTTGCCGTTTTCGTCGGTAGTCGGCTCTTCAGGAACTTTTTCCAGCTCGCTTACGTCAGCAAGACCGAGCGCATAGAAGGTAAGGTCGCTGATTTCGTTGCTTTCATCAACAAAAAGAACTAAATCGTTGTGGTTTTTCGGCCACGCACCGGCAAGTATATCATACTGTGTGCCGAGCAGAGTTTCGTTGCCGATAAGCTCCTCCCAGATTTTTGAATCCATACCGCCAAAATCAGCAAGGTCGGGGTTTGGTCTTACCTGCTTTACTCCGCCCGTTGTATCCGCCTTGTAAACACGGAAGTCAACGTCGTAGCCGTATTTTATATCGGTACAAAGCGTATACATTTCCTCGTTAAGCTGCAGGAAATTTTTAAATTGCGAAAGATCATTGAGTCTGGTCTGCATAGCGGCATTACCTACACTGCCCTGCAGGCTCGGCAGCTTATAAATCTTGTCGTTGCCGTGCTCGGCGGCATTGACTCTATTTTCGGTCATAGTACCGAGAAGCTGCGACAAATCAAAGCTTTCCTTTTCAATTATAAGCGGATATGATGCCAGAGTGTCCTGCTCGATTGAGCTGATAAACGCCTGCATACCGTTTGAAAGCGCAAGAATAAGTGCTATGCCGATTATACCTATACTGCCCGCAAAGGAGGTGAGCACCGTTCTGCCTTTTTTGGTAAGCAGATTATTGAAGCTTAAAGAAAGAGCCGTAGCAAAGCTCATTGAAGCCCTTGGCTTTTTCTCTTTTTTCTTCAGCGTCTTTTCTCTTTTCGGCTCAACAGGCTGTGCCTGTGTCACCTCTTCGTCAGGGTTATAGGGATTGGTGTCCTTGCGTATTTTACCGTCCTTTATAAGTACAAGGCGGTTTGCGTATTCCTTGGCAAGCTTGGGGTTATGGGTAACCATAATAACAAGTCTGTCCTTTGAAATGTCACGGATAAGTTCCATAATCTGCACGCTTGTCTTTGAATCAAGCGCACCCGTAGGTTCATCGGCAAGGAGAATATCCGGGTCATTGACAAGCGCCCGGGCGATTGCCACGCGCTGCATCTGACCACCCGACATCTGGTTGGGCTTTTTGTGAAGCTGGTCAGCAAGTCCCACCTTTTTAAGCACCTTTTTCGCCCTCTTGCGCCTTTCCGTTTTGGAAACACCCGAAAGCGTGAGCGCAAGCTCAACGTTTGCAAGCACGGTCTGGTGGGGAATAAGATTATAATTCTGGAAAACAAAGCCTACGGAATGGTTGCGGTAGCCGTCCCAATCCTTATCCGTATACTGCTTTGTCGAGCGGGAGTTGATAATCAGCTCACCGCCGTCATATCTGTCGAGACCGCCTATGATATTGAGCAGAGTCGTTTTACCCGAGCCCGACTGACCGAGTATAGCAACAAACTCGTTATCGCGAAAATTCATGCTCACGTTGTCGAGAGCCTGAACCTTATTTATGCCTGAAAGATATGTTTTTGAAATGTTTCTCAGTTCAAGCATTTTTCTTCTTCCTTTTTGTTTCTTTTTCTTTTTTATTTAAGATTTAAAGTAGCGTTGTAATCGTCAATGCCATAATTACCTGCGGTGTGTTTGAGCAGGTCTGCAATATCTGCAGGCTTTCCGTCGAAGGTTTTTGCTTTGACCTTTTTGAGCACAAAGCCCAGGCGCTTTAATGCGGCATTGAACAAATCTCCCTCGGGAGTGCCGATGACCATTTTCTGGTTGCCCTCAAAAACACCTCTTACAAGATCAGTAGCAAAACGCTTGAGGGTCATTTTTTTAATTGACTTGTCGCACTTTATAAACAGCAGCCTTGCAAGCGTACCGACCTTGACTGAATTCAGAAGTTTACCCGCCTGTCTGATAGCAAACTCCGTACCCTTGCTCTGTTTGATTCTGAGCTTTCTCATCATTCTCTGTGTATCGTTAACAGAATCCTCAAGGAGATTTACTATCATAGCGTCAAAGGTGTCCTTAAGGTACTGCTTGCAGTCCTTACCTTTGGTGTCCCAATCGAAATCCGGGGTCGGAATTGATTTGATTTCAACTGTGTTTTCGTCCTTAATTGTAATATGGCGGATTATTGCAGGGTCGGCAATAACCGAGCCTGTACACACATCATATATTTTGTTACCTTTTTCTGTTACGTATTCATTTATGCTCTGCTGGTGCATATGTCCCGTGAAAACAACGCCTATACCTTCATCGGCAAGAAGCTGTATTGCCTTTGCGCTCTGCTTCTGCATAGTCGAGCCGATAAGATTAAACAGCGGCTGAGGCGGAAGAAGCGGAAAATGGTTCATAGCAATCATCATCTGACCGTCTTCCCTTGCCTTTGCGGTCTGCTGCTTAATCCACTCAATCTGCGCCTCGTCAAAGTTGCGTATTCCGTCACGGCTGCCGTCGTTATTAAGGGCAAGAAGCCTTATGCCGTCCGAAAGCTGTGCAACGTATGAAAGGTGCTCACGGTCGGCGGCAATTGCGTCGCCAAAGCCGTATTCGTTATAAATATCAAACAATTCGTCACGCTGAATACCCTCGTGCTCAAAGCGGCCGTTTTCGTTGAAGCCGAAGGGATGTGCGGCGCAGTCATGGTCAGCGGTTACAACAAACACCCGCTTACCTGCATTCTTCAGCTTTTCAAGCAGCTTTACAAAACCCTCGTGGCTTTCTCTTTCGCCGTTGAAGCTCAGGTCGCCCGCAATAAAAACGGTGTCGGCTTCTTCGGCCTTTTCGAGCCAATCAAAAACAGAGTTGTTTATGCTTTCGGTTTCGGCAAAACACTTCTGCTCGTAGCGCATAAGATTGTCGTATTCCTCGCCGTAGCAGCCGAGTGAATTTTTATAAAAATGAGTGTCGGTAATAAGATAAAAGCTGAAAGGCTTCATATCAGGCACCTCGTATAATCAAGTTTTTATTTACTCTTTTTCTTTATGTTAAGCAATCTTACAACTACGGGGCTGAGCACGATATTGATAATAAGCTCAACAATAAAGTTACCGCCTGCAAGACCGAGGAACATATATTCCACAGCCGTGCCGTAGCCCTCTGCAAGACCCCACTGTTCAATCGTTTTAAAGAAGAACAGCACACAACCCAGCAGGAAAACACCCGTATTGACTACCGGGCAGAGAAGCGCTGCAACAACAACTGCAGCATAGCGGTTTTTCTTTTCGACCGCCTTATAGGCAAGACCTGCAACAAGTCCGCACAAGATGCCCTTGAGTAAAACCGTTACCACCGTACCGGGCACGTTAATTGCCAGAAACGGGGCGGCATCGCCCGTCATAAGCACTACTGCACCGAACACCAATCCAAGCCAGGCACCTATTTTCACGCCGCAGGTTGCCGCACCGATAACGATAGGCAGCAGCACAAGCGAGATTGAAAACGGTCCGAGGCGGATAAACTGACCGAGGTATTGAAGCACAACCACCAGAGCGGTCAGAATCGCACCAAGCACCATAGTCTCGGTTGACATTCTTTTCTGTTTTTTTGTTTGCATAAAAAAATCCTCCTTGCTGTCGCCCAAGTAACCGTTGATTAAATCGGGTTGCAATTATCAGTGAGATAGTTTTACGTCAGGAAGGTCAAAAAGCACAGGCAATACTTTGTGTATTAACGAGCATTTTTGGCGTTTCAGGCGGAAAAATAGCCGCTGAGAATTGTGACTGCGATTTAATCAGGGGTTACCAAAAGGTGCAACGCATATGATTTAATTATATAAACCCTTTACGGGAATATATCGAAGTATTATTCCGTTTTGTTTTTGTTGTAAATAATGTTAAGACCCTTGAGCAGAAGATACTCGTCGGTAACTATATCGTGCTTGCAGTATTTTACGATAGTTTTTGCAAGGCCGCCCGTAGCGTAAACGGGCAATTCACAACCGACCTCTTCGTATATGCGGTCTATCATACCGTCCACAAGCGAAGCGTTGCCGTAAACCACACCTGAGCGGATACAGTCCACCGTATTCTTTGCAACCACAAGGGGCGGTGCTTCCAGACCGACACGGGGAAGCTGTGCCGTGCCCGTTGCAAGGGCGTTGAGGCCCATAAGCACACCGGGAATAATCGAAACGCCGATAAAAGCACCTTTATCGTTGACAACCATCATTTTAGTTGCCGTGCCCATATCAACTATAAGCGAGGGGCTACCGTAAATATGGTGCGCCGCAACGCAAGCGGTTATAATATCCGCACCGACGGAAGCCGGATTGTCGCAATGAATGTTGATACCGGTTTTTACTCCGGGGCCGACAGTAAGCGGAGTAACACCGTAAATTATTTCTATTGCCGTTTTGATAACGGAATTGAGCGGAGGCACAACCGACGAAATAATAGCGCCGCTCACCTTTTCCCTTTCGACATTATGAAGTGAAAGTGTAGAAAGAATCTGCCCGGCGTATTCGTCCTCCGTGCGCGAAATATCCGTAGCCATACGGGCAACAAAAACAAGCTCCTCACCCTCAAAACCGCCGAAAACAATGTTCGAATTACCGATGTCAACCGTAAGTATCATAAAAACTCCACCGCCTGTAAAAAAATAGCTGCAGAAGGTACTTTTACCGAGCCTTACCGGATTCAGCCAAAAGTACCCTTTATTATAGTATTATAACATATATTAATATTTAGTTCAATAAAAGAAAAAGCATTTTCCCGAAGTTCAGGAAAATGCTTTTATGCAACTTATAAAACCTTTGAAAGGAAGTCCTTGAGTCTGTCGCACTTGGGGTTAGAGAAGAACTCTTCGGGTTCGCCCTCTTCCTTGATTACGCCCTCGTCAATAAAGACAACCTTGCTTGCAACCTCACGGGCAAAGCCCATTTCGTGGGTGACGACAACCATAGTCATACCCTCTTTGGCAAGGGACTTCATAACCTCAAGCACCTCGCCGACCATTTCGGGGTCAAGCGCAGAGGTAGGCTCGTCGAAAAGGATAACCTCGGGGTTCATCGCAAGCGCACGAACTATTGCGACGCGCTGCTTCTGACCACCCGAAAGCTGGCTGGGGTAAGCGTCCTTACGGTCGGCAAGACCTACACGCTCAAGCAGCTCGATAGCGGTTTTTTCCGCCTCTTCCTTGCTCTTTTTGAGCAGCTTCATCGGACCTATAGTCATATTCTTTAGTATAGTCATATGGGGGAAGAGGTTGAACTGCTGAAAAACCATACCCATTTTCTGGCGGTGAATATTGATATTTACCTTGGGGTCGGTAATTTCCGTGCCCTCAAAATAAATCTGACCGCCCGTAGGCTCTTCAAGAAGATTCAGGCAACGCAGGAACGTTGATTTGCCCGAGCCGGATGCACCGATTACAACAATAACATCGCCTTTTTTAATTTCAGCGTCAATGCCTTTGAGAACTTCGATATTGCCGAAGGATTTCTGCAAACCCTCAACCTTTATGAGAACGTTGTTATCAGTGGTCACTGTTACGCAGCCTCCTTTCGCGCTTTCTGACTAAGGTTGTGAAAATCATAACCACAATGAGGTAGATAAGCGCAACCGCAATAAGGGGCATAAATGCAGAGAAGGTTCTGCCGCGGATAAGGTCGCCCGCCTTTGTAAGGTCAACCGTACCGACGTAGCCCGCAACGGAGGTTTCCTTGAGAAGAACGATAAACTCGTTACAGAGGGTCGGCAGAACAATTTTGAACATCTGTGGAATGATAATATGTATCATTGTCTGGATGTAGTTGAGACCGAGGCTTCTGCCTGCCTCAAACTGACCCTTGTCAACAGACATAATACCGCTGCGGAAGATTTCCGCAACGTAAGCGCCCGAGTTGATACCGAAGGCGATAACGGCAACCATAATGTCGTTTGTTGAGCTTGCAAGAATTACGAAATACATAAGAAGAAGCTGAACAACAACGGGTGTACCGCGGATTACCGTAAGGTAGATATTACATATTGCATTGAAGAAAGCGAGCAGGCCGTAGCCGATACCGCCCTTCTTCTTGAGGTCTGAGCCCATTTTGTCATAGGTTGATCGGATAATGGCGATAATTACACCGAGCACTATACCGATAAGGCCGGCAAGCAGTGTGATGAGCAGAGTATTGCCGAAGCCTTCAACGAGCCATTTCCAGCGCTCACCCTCGATAAAGTTAAGTGTGAACTCGTCTACGAAGTCCTGCCAGCCTGACTTGACAGAAGAAACAATCTCCTTGCTCTGCATCTGGACAAACGTAGCGAAATCAGCAGCTATCCATAAGGTCATTTATTTTACTCCTTTGCGTGGAAAAACAGCGGACGGCTTTTGGCTGCCCGCTGTCGGTTTTTTAATCAGAATCAGTCGCCGATGTACTTATCAATGATTGAGTCGATCTTGCCTTCTGCTTCAAGCTCTGCAAGAGCACCGTTGATCTTGGTAAGAAGCTCGGTGTTTTCCTTTGCTACGCAGATTGCATAGTCCTCGTTTGTGTACTCGCCGTCAAGAATCTTAAGACCCTCTGTGGAGTTTACGAAGGACTTTGCAGGCTCGTTATCGATGATAACAGCTGTTACCTTACCTGTGGAGAGAGCCTGAACAGCCTCTGCACCTGTCTTGTAGCGGACAACGTTCTCATCGCCGAAGCCCCACTTTGCAGGAACGTCGGAGGAGTAGATGTCACCTGTTGTATCCTGCTGAACACCAATCTTGATGCCTTCCTTAACGCCTGCGGGGTTACCGTCAGCGTCAAAGCCAGTGTAGAAATCTTCGAAAGAAGCATATGTGCTGTCAGCGGGAACGATAACAGACTGGATGCCGTTTGCGTAGGATGTGGAGAAGTTAACGCTCTGAAGACGCTCTTCTGTAACAGTCATACCTGCCATACCCATATCGAACTTGCCGCTCTGAACACCGCCGACGATTGAGCCAAACTCAACGTCCTTGATTACAAGCTCCATGCCGAGCTTTTCTGCAATAAGTGTTGCGATTTCAATGTCGATACCTGCGAATGCATCGCCCTCTTTGTACTCATAGGGGGGGAATGCTGCGTTTGTAGCCATGATAAGCTGATCCTTCTGCTCAACGTCGGGCGTCTTTTCGCCGCAAGCCCAGAGAGCTGTGAGACCAAGAGCAAGAGCAAGAACTACGGAAAGAATTTTAACTACTGTCTTTTTGTTCATTAAATTTTGCCTCCTGTATATATTTATACGGGTATTATAACATTGCCAAAACATAACTGCAAGCAGTTTTACAAAAATATTCAGTTAAATTGTAAATTTATTCACTAAATTGCAATTTGCAGAAATGAGTGCAAAGTGCAAAACGCAAAGTGCAAAGTTAAGGGTCGCTTCGCTCCGATTTTATAAAAAGTTAATTAAGAGCGATTTATACAAATGGGTGAGGGCAAAGCCCTCCCACAATTTTGCATTTTGAACTTTGCATTTTGCATTAATTACACATTGCGAATTATTCCTCTATTACCCCATAGTACCTTCCCATCCAGTACGGCAGGAGGTAGGTTGTGCCGTCGTGCAGAACGGGATTTTTACGAATTACGTCGGCAACGAAGTGGTTTCTGTTGTAGCGAAGAACGGGTTTTTCGTCATAGGGCAGCGGCTCCTTGAGCTGGGGCTTTTCTCCGCCGAACTGCTCCCACTCGCTGTCCCAGACAAGATCGTTTCTTGTGCTGTTTATAACGGTGACGTCGAGCATTTCAAGCGGCAGCTCGCGCATAGTACCGACCGCTCTATCGATATCGCAGCATTCGCCCGAAAACGCACCGTAAATAATGTTCAGCACGGGGTTGCGCTCAACACGCTCGTACTCCCAATGCTCACGCATACCGATAAGCAGACATTGTCTTATATCAGGGTTTGTTTCGAGCATAAGAAGCGGAACGGAAACAAGGAAACAAAGTGCATCATCAATATGTACCGTGTGACCGTCGGGGATTTTGCAGAACATGGTGTTGATTGCATAATGCTCCTCTTTTATGAGCTTCAGGTACTCGGTGTTGTACTTTTCGTCACCGCTCATACGGTAGGCAACCTTGAGGAAGGCAAGCATTTCAAGCGCATTTGTGCCGTGCTCATCCGACCAGAAATCGTTGCGGTTGATATCATCGGGGTTCCAGTTGCCCCAGCGTGTGTATTTACCGTCGGCATCACGGAGTTTATAGTTGTTTTCAAGAATATGGTCAACAACAGCGCAAAGGTATTTACCGATTTCTGCCTTTTCCTCGTCATTTGCACAAAGCTCGTAGAAAACAGCAAGTGAGGAGAAATGCCCTACCATTTCGTCGCTTGAAACATCGCCAAGCCAGTCATACTCGCCTGCATCATACCACTTGGGCATAGTGCCGCAGTAGGCAATATCGCCTTTTTTGCGCACACAGCGTGCAGTCAGACCCGGAATACCCGTAACGCTGAGCAATTTAAGCATAGCCTTTGCGCTGCGGCGCGCAAGCTCGAGTGCTCCGCTGTCTTTTGTCACCGCATAGCGGTAGGACTGTGCCATAAGATACACGCCCGTGCGAAGCCCGTCATTATCGGTAATATAAACATAGCCCGAGCCTAAATCCTCACGGTTTTCAAGCTTGCGGTGAGAAACAAAACCGATATCGCGCACGTTATATTTTTCGATATAATCCTGATAAATATCTGCTTTTTCCTTAAGGGTCATCGTAACGGTTTCAATACAGGAAATACCGTTTTCCGTACCGACCCATACGGTATTACCGTCATCACTTTCGGCAATTGCAGTAACCTTTGCATCAGGTATCCAGTAAGAAGCGGGATAGAAGTGGCGCTTTGCACCATCGTAAATTGTAAGACCTATATCCGTGCCTACGTAACGTTTTCCGCTCTTGCCGAATACGATTTTGCTGACGCTGTAGTTTGAAAGTGCCTTGACTTCTTTGTGTGTCAGCCAATAACTTTTTGAATCGTAAACAAACAGACCCTTGTCCGTGCCTACCCATACTATTCCGTATTTATCACCTGCTACGGTGCGTATGTAAGAATCGGGCATATTTGAATTCCAGGGGTTGACGTTAAACCAGCGCAGACGCTTACCGAGGGCGGTTTTGATATTCACACCCGTTGCAACGAAAATTTCACCGTCTGCAAAGCAGCTCATATCAAGCGGTGTTTCGTGGTCAATATCGTACCACCAGACAAAACAGCCGTCTTCAAATTTATAGAGGTTGTTGCAGGTTACAAGGCGGAGTCTGCCGCAGTGGTCCTGCGAAAGAGCAACAACGTCGCTATCCAGCTGCTGACGGTTTTCACCGTCCGAGGTACAAAGCTCGTTACCGCTTGCAAGCCACAGTCTGCCATCATTATCGGCAAACATAGTCTGCACCCTGCCCTCAAACAGGTCAACAGGCACGAAGCATCCGTTTTCAAAACGAGCCGCACCCTTGTCTGTGCCGACCCAGGCTGTACCGTTTTTATCTACGGCAACAGAAAGAATATTGCAGGAGGGCAGACCGTCACGCTCGGTGTAAATTATGCGTTTATCCTGCTTGAATGAATCACATTTAAAGCCAAACATAATAAATTCTCCTTTCTGTTTATTCACCTATAAGTCCGTAATATCTGCCAAGCCAGTACGGCATAAGGAAGAAGGTACCCTCTACTATGCGGTAATTTCCCCAGGTCATATCCGCCAGATACTGGTTATGGTCATAGGTTGCAAAGGGCTTTTCGTCATAGGGCAGCGGAATCATAAGCTGCGGATCCTCGCCGTAGCGCTCGTAACCCTCATAATCCCACACGAGGTCATTTCTGACGCTGTTGTAAATCGGAATTTCCATTGTTTCCATAGGCAATTCGCAAAGGCTGTTTATACCAAGGTCAAGGTCGCTGCACTCGTCTGTATAAGCCGCATAAAGTATATTCCAGAACGGGTTTCTCTCCGTACGCTCATACTCCCAGTGCTCACGCAGACCGATAAGATAATACTGAAGTATATCGGGGTCTGTTTCATACATCATAAGCGGAATTGTGGTGAGGAAGCCGAGGTGGTCATCAATATGGTTTGTGCGTGCATCATCTAGCTTTCTGCGCATTGCATTAACCGCATAATGCTCTTTGGAAACAAGGCGCACGTATTCGTCGTGATATTTTTTATCTGCACCGAGATGGTCCAGAATTTTGAGGAAGGAGAGCATTTCGAAGGAGTTTACTCCCCTCTCGTTGAACCAGCGGTCATTGCGGTTAAGCTCATCGGGATTCCAGTTACCCCAGGTTGTCGGAAGTCCGTCAATATCGCAAAGTCTGTAGTTGTGGGTCATAATGTGGTCAACAATAGCACAAAGAGCTTCTCTTATTTCTTTCTTTTCCTCGGGCGTTGCACAAAAATCGCAGTAGACTGCGGCAGGCACAAAATGGCCTGTCATTTCATCGCTCGAGGTTTCGCCCTTCCACTCTACCTCGCCGGTTTCATCTGTTACGCGGTGCCATTCGGGGTCGCCGTCGCCGAATCCTTTTTCACCCGGGCGGCGGATTGCTCTTGCGGTAAAGCCCGGAATTCCGGTAATTTTCATAAGGTAGAGCATTGCCTTGATAGACCTGCGTGAAATTTCGAGTGCTTCCTCTTCGCCCGTTACGGCATAGCGGAACGCCTGAGAAAGCATATACGTACCCGTCCACAAGCCGTCGTTGTCGGAAATTTCAATTTCACCCGTGCCGAAATCCGTTGAATTGTCGATAAAACGGTTTACAACGAAGCCGATATCACGTACATTGTATTTTTCGGCAAGAGCAACAAAATTGTCTGCTTTTTCCCTGAGTGTCATCATAACGGTTTCAATGCGTGAAACGCCCTTGTCCGTTCCTACCCAGATTGTGTTGCCGTCAACCGATTCGGCAATTGCGGTAACACGGGAAGCAGGCAGCCAGTAGCCAGCAACATAGAAATGGCGTTTTGCACCGTCGTGAATACCGATGCCGATATCCGTACCGACGTAGCGTCTGCCGTTTTTACCGAAGAGAAGCTTAATTGTGTTGTAGTTGCAAAGAGCCTTTACCTTATCGTTGCCAACCCAATAGCCCTTTGAGTCGAATGCCTTTACGCCCTTGTCCGTACCGACCCAGAGCATACCGAGACTATCACACTCAACCGCCTGCACAAAGGCATCGGCTTCGTAGGTACTGACTGCTCCCTCTTTATCAACGCTTAACAGCTTACCGCCTGCGGCAAGCCAGATTGTATTCTCGTATAAATCTATATCCGAAATTTCACTTTCGGACGTATAACACTTTTCAAATTCATTATTTAGCGCATAAACAGAATTTTTCGTTGCAACAAAAAGTCTGCCCGAATCATCCTGAGCAAAGTCAACAATATCGCCGTCAAACTCAAAGCGGCTTTCACCGTCGGAAGTACAGACGTTATTGCCTGCGGCAAGCCATAAGCCACCGTTTTTATCGGCAAACATCGCCTGAACGCTGTCCGTAAACAAGGTTGATTTCACAAAGGCGCCGTTTTCAGAAACCGACACACCCTTGTCCGTACCTATCCACACCCTGTCGTCTTTATCAACCGCGGCACAAAGGACGTTATTTGAAGCAAGTCCTTCTCTTTCGCCGAAAAAAGTACGCTTGTTCTGCTTAAAGGGTTTTACCGTAACAGTTGCCATAATTACATCTCCCTTAAAGATTCTTTTTTGAAAAAAAGCAGGAGTTGTGGGTAAACTCCTGCTTTTTTATTTAGGGTGGCGAGTATAATCCGAACCCGTTTTTTGTAGGGCGGATTTCCGCCATCTCATCGTTAAAATACTCGTAAATCCGTGAGGATTTACTGCGTTTTGTGCCTTGATATGCCAAAAATCCGCTTCACAAAAAATCCGTGACCCAAAAGTGCGAATTTTTGATGGATTTTTGGATGCTGAGGATGCCGACAGGCTCTCGCCTTTCAAATCCGAAACGCCGAAAAGCCGCAAAAAGTCACGCTTTTGGGCGGGTTTGCATTGTACTCGACACCCTAAGTAAAATTATTCAGCTGCTTCTTCTGCTGCTTCCTCAGCAACTACCTCTTCAGCAACGGGCTCGATGAGAGCACGGATGGAAAGGCTTACGCGCTTCTTGTCGAAGTCGATTTCTGTAACCTTTACGTCAACCTCTTCACCTACTGTAAGAACGTCATCGGGCTTGTTGATGCGGCGGTCAGCAATCTGAGAAATGTGGATAAGACCGTCGATGCCGGGGATAACGTTTGCGAATGCACCGAAGGTTGTCATACCGACTACCTTAGCCTTGCAAACTGTACCTACGGGGTAATCACGGCGCATAATCTCCCAGGGATTGTCCTCGACCTTCTTGTAGCCGAGAGAAATCTTCTTATTTTCAGCATCAAGCTTCTTGATGTAAACTTCGACGGTATCGCCGACGTTGACAATCTCTGAAGGATGCTTGATACGCTTCCAGCTGAGCTCTGAAATGTGAACCATACCGTCCACACCACCGATATCAACGAATGCACCGTAGCTTGTAAGGGACTTAACGGTACCTGTGATTACCTGACCCTCTGCTGCGTTGTCCCAGAATGCCTTTGCAAGCTCCTTGCGAGCCTCACGGACAACAACTCTGATGGAACCGACAGCTCTCTTGCGCTGCTTGTTAACGTCGATAACCTTGAACTGAACCTTTGTCTTGAGAAGGGACTCAAGAGGCTCGTCCTTTGAAAGGCCTGTGTGTGAACCGGGGATGAAGACACGGGAACCCTTGCAGGCAACGAGAACGCCGCCGGCCGGGATAACCTCACATACTGTGCCTTCGAGAACTTCGCCGCTCTCTTCTGCTGCACAGATGTCAGCCCAAGCTCTTGTAGCGTCAAGACGGCGCTTTGAAAGCATCATTGTGCCCTCTGCGTCGTTTGTCTTCATAATGATAAGCTCGATTTCATCACCGATCTTGAGCTCTTTTGCAGGATCAGCCGTAGGATCGTTGCTATATTCATCGATGGGAACATAGCCGGTCTGCTTGCGGCCGATATCTACCTGAATCTCACTCGGTGAAATGCCAACAACGATACCACGAACCTTCTGATCCGAGCTCATGCTTTTCAGTGATTCCTCCATCATAGCCTCAAATGATTCTACTGCGGATTCATCAGCAGCTATAGCGGCATTTGCCGACTCCTGACCTGCTGCTTCGGGGTTGAGCACCTGCTCGATTTCAGCCTGGAGAGCGTCAATCTCGGGCTGTACATTGTTTACGTTTTCAGACATGGTTTGTAGTACCTCCTTTATTATACCGGCAGGGGTGGATGCCCCTGCAGTAACGCCAACACTGGTGCAGCCGCTTAAATCTATCCTGCTTGCTTCGTCTGCATTTTCGACAAGATAGGTTTTACAGTTGGGCTCGCACACGGCTTTGAGCTTTGCCGTATTCGAGCTCTGGCGGCCGCCGACAATAATCATTGCATCGCTCACGAGGGAAAGTTCATACGCTTCTTTCTGTCTCTCGTGAGTAGCAGAGCATATTGTATCAAAAATAATTGCATTTGTATAGAGTTTTTTTATCTTTTTTTCACACAAATCCCATTCTTTTGTGCTGAACGTGGTTTGTGCAACCACAAAAACCGATTTTTCAGCCAAATCCTGCCGCTCGTCAGCGATTTTTTCCAGCTCTTCGGCGTTTGAAAAAACTATCGCCTCGGTTTTGCAGTGACCGACTATGCCCACAACCTCGGGGTGAGTTGAATCACCCGCAATAAGCACAAGGCTGTTTTCTCCGGGCTTTTCGGAAACAATCCTATGAATTTTCTTAACGAACGGACAGGTCGCATTGCAGAAATCGTTGCCCATATTTTCAATTTCGGCTTCAACAGCCGCCGTAACACCATGGGCACGGACAACAAGCGTTTCGCCGCACTTTGCCTGCCCGGGAGCATCAATTATCCTTGTACCTCTTTTTTCAAGGTCCTCAATAACCTGTGGGTTATGGATAAGCGGACCGAGAGTACAGACCTTTTTGCCCTCGTCGAGCATTGAATACACAAGGTCAACCGCACGGTTAACGCCAAAGCAGAAACCCGCCGTTTTCGCAAGAGTTAATCGCAATGCTTTTCCTCCCAGAGCGCAACGATATCGCCCATAATTCTGTCGGTTGCCTCACGAAGCTCTCTTGTACTGCTTTCTTCGGTAAGACCGAGCTCTTCAAACTTGATAAGCTTGCCGTAGCGAACCGTTACCTTGCGGAAAAGGCCACCCTTCTTATCGCAGTAAATTGAGCAGGGCAGAATGTCCGCCTTGGTCTGTCTTGCGATAAGCGCAACGCCTGCCTTTGCCTTGTGAGGCTTCAGATCCTTTGAGCGTGTGCCCTCGGGGAAAATACCCATAACACAGCCGTTTTCAATAAGCTTTACCGCATAATCAATAGAAGCCTTGTCACTTCTGCCGCGGCTTACGGGAAATGTATTGAGCTGAGTGAGGAGAAAGGCTGTAATCTTGTACTTGAAAGCCTCCACCTTTGCCATAAAGTGAATGGGTCTGGGGAAGTTTGCAAGAAGCACGGCAGGGTCAACAAAATGAATATGGTTACTGGCAAGAATAAAGGCGCCTTCCTTCGGAATGTTTTCAACACCCTCACACTTGATACGAAGACCTAATTTAAGTAAAAACTTACACGGACCTTTAACTACATCGTAATACTTTCTGTCCTTGACTACGGAATAATCAAAACTCATTTCCTGACTTCTCCTTAACTATTGTTTCAAGTGCTTCGAGCACCTGTTCAAGATTCATTTCCGACGTATCGACAAGCACGGCATCCTCCGCCTGCTTAAGAGGAGCAATGGCTCTGTGCGAGTCCTGATAGTCGCGCTGAATCATTTCCTCTAAAACCTCATTATACTCCGCTTTCATTCCTTTTGCAAGCAGTTCGTCATATCTTCTTTTTGCTCTTACTTCAGCCGAAGCGGTAAGGAAGATTTTGACCTGTGCTTCGGGAAGAACAACGGTACCTATATCTCTGCCATCCATAAGGCAGTCGTTTTCTTTTGCGATATTGCGCTGTAAGTCGAAAAGAAATTCTCTTACGGCAGGAATTGCAGAAACGTTTGAAGCCGCCATAGATGCTTCGGGTGTACGTATTGCAAGCGAAACGTCCTCATCGCCGAGGAAAACTCTCTGCTCGCCGTCAACAAAGCGGAGGCTGACCTTTGTTTCATCCAGAATTGAAGTCACCTGCTCTGCGTTTTTAGTGTCCATTCCCTTACGCATTGCGTTGATACCGACGGCACGGTAAAGCGCACCCGTATCAACGTAAATAAAGCCGAGCTTTGCGGCAAGACTTCTTGCGATAGTGCTTTTGCCTGCGCCTGCAGGTCCGTCAATTGCTATATTAATCATATTATCTTACCCTTTCGGTTAAATTACATATTGATTCCGGCGGCATAGCCTGTCGCAAAGGCTATCTGCAGATTGAAGCCGCCCGTGTATGCGTCAACGTCGAGCACCTCACCGGCAAAGTAGAGGTTATCAACAAGCTTTGAGCGCATTGTTTTCGGGTCAACCTCGTTTACCTTGACACCACCCGAGGTGATAATCGCCTCGTCAAGTGGTCGGAAGCGCGTTACCGTTACCTTGAAATCCTTCAGCCACTCAACAAGTGCGGCACGCTGTTCACGGGTAATCTGGTTAGCTTTTGTCGTGGGCTTGATATGAGTCAGCTGTGCAGCAACGGGAATAAGCTTACGCGGAAGCAGAAGTGCCAGCACGTTTGCATAGTCCTTGTTTGCGTTTTCGGTCAAATCCTTTACAATACGTCTGTCAAGCTGTTCGTGAGAAAGAGCAGGCTTAAGGTCGATATGAATTACGTATCTCTCACTCTGCATATCTCTCATATGGGAGCTTGCGCTGAGTATCATCGGACCCGAAACGCCGAAATGTGTAAACAGCATTTCGCCGAAATCCTCGTAAACCGTGCGGAATTTGAGTGTGTCCTCTACCTTTATTGCGGCATTCTTGAGCGAAAGCCCCTGAAGCTGTGAGCAGAAGCCCTCATGTGCTTCAAGCGGTACAAGAGAAGGCTTTAACTCGGTTACGGTGTGACCCGCCTTTTCAGCAAGCGCATAGCCGTCGCCCGTTGAGCCTGTGCCCGGGTAGGATTTACCGCCCGTAGCTATAAGCACGCTGCCGCAGGGTATCGCCTCACCGTCCTCAGTTATAACGGCAACCACCTTGCCGTCTTCAATTTTCAGGTCAACCGCTCTGCCCTTTTTAAATTTTACGCCCTCATCGGTTGCGGCGTTATAAAGCGCATCTACAATATCCTTTGAAGAATCGGAAACGGGAAAAACCCTGTTGCCTCTTTCAATTTTAAGCGGTACACCCTCACACTCGAAAAACTCCATTGTGTCCTGAGGCATAAAGGCTGAAAAAGCGCTGTAAAGGAATCTGCCGTTAACGGGTACTGCCGAAATTAATTCATTGAGCAGGTTTGTTGCGTTTGTGACGTTGCAGCGCCCCTTACCCGTGATTATAATTTTTCTGCCCGGTCTGTCATTACGCTCAAGCAAAGTAACGCTCTTGCCGAGTCTTGCCGCCTGCACGGCAGCCATCATACCCGCCGCACCTGCACCGATTATTACAATTTCATCTGTCATTTTCAATCCTGTCCTTATCGTAAACGTTGTACTCATCCCAGATTTTTTCAAGCTGGCTTAAGTTGTCGTAAACCTCGCTGCGGCGGTTGAAGGTTGCCGCAACAATCAGTGCATTTATAAGGCTGAGAGGTGCTACGAGCGAATCGACAAACGAAGCCATGGTACTGCGCGCAAGCAGAAGATAATCTGCAAACTGAGCAATCGGCGACAATTCGCTGTCGGTAATAGAAATTATTTTCGCGCCCTTATCGTGAATAAAGTGCAGGGCACTTATAGTCTGATTCGAATATCTCGGGAAACTGATGGCAATACAGATATCCCTCTCGTCAATACGGAAGATCTGTTCAAAAACCTCGCTTGCCCTTGCGCTGTCAACAAGAATTACGTTATCGTAAACAGGTCTGAAATAAAACGCAAGGAAGTTTGCTAACGTTGCGGCAGAGCGCACACCAAGAATATAAATATTTCTCGCCTTGTTTATGGCTTCAACGGCAGAGTTGAAATTCTCCTTTGAGGTCTGCTCGAGAGTGGATTTAATCATAGCCGCATCGGCTGTAAGCACGGTTTCAAGAATTTCGTCCTGTGCTATTCTTACGCTTGCACTCTCCATACGCTGCACGCTTGTCAGCTTGCTGCGGATAAGCTCCTGTAAATCACTCTGCAAGGCTGGATAACCCTCAAAGCCGAGCTCCGTTGCAAAGCGCACAACCGTGCTTTCGCTGACGCCTACGGTTTCTCCGAGTTTTGCGGCAGTCATAAACGCCGCCTTGTCATAGTTTGCCATAATATAATCGGCAACCTTGCGGTGACCCTTTGAAAGCTTGTGGTAAAGCGCATCTATTTTATTGAGAATTGATTTGGTCATTATTTAACCTTCTTATTCTTTTCTTTCTTTGCCTGTTTGAGTTCGTTATATCTCTGCTTGTCCGCCTCAATCTTACGCTGTCTTTCAGCTTCGGCTTCTGCCTTTCTGGCTTTTGCCTTATCGAGCTGAATTTTTGCAATTATTGCGGCAACTACAAGCACAGCTGCCGTAATGCCGAAAACAATGAATGCACATTTGCCGAAAACAGGTGTACATATTCCGCAGGTGGTGCACTTAGCATGAAGCACGCCCTTGCCTTCTTCCCAACGGGGAGCAACCGCTTTGAGCGTTTCGCTTTCTTCGGAATAAATGGGGTTATCGTTCTTATCGTAAATCAGATATGCGAGCTTGATTTTAAAGGTCTTTTCATCGTCGAATTTATCGGCATCAAAGCGCACGGTTTTTTCCTCGTTAGAGAAAAAACTGCCCATTGAGCTCATTGCCGTATCAATCCAGCCCTCGCCGTAATCAACCATACACTTGAGCTGGAAGCCCGAGGGTACGTAAGCGAGGTAAGCTGACTGTGCCTCCTTCATACTTTCGGGGGTTTTTACGTCAAAGGTGAAGTACGGCATTTCCTCGTCGGAAGAATGCACCTGTAAATTGCTGATTTCGGGTGCATCAAACTTTGTGGGCAGTTCGGGTGCTTCCTTACGCTCTACTTTTACAACCTCAGTCCAGTCAGAATGGGTAATAAAACTGCCCGAGCTGATGTAGCCGACGGAGGCTCTCAGGCGAAATTCAAGAGTATGGTTGTCAAGGTCAAATACTTTACTACCGTTTTCAAGCACCCTGGCAAGAGCGCCCGAATTATCGACAGCCGTCTGGTTTGTAAGGTAGAGGATATCGAACGAAGCGACAGTTGCACCGCTGTTGAAATTCACACCGTAATCGCAGATATCGGGTTGTGTATCCCAATCAGCCGTATAGTGCCATTCACCGCCGTCAATACGGTAGTCTGCCTGAATGTAGCCATAAGCCTGCGTAATACCGTTACCGGGGTTTGAAGTAAGCTGAGCCAGTTCATCGGTAAGCAGACAGCTGACTATAACACGCTCGTTGTTACCGTCGTTATAAACGGAATACTTTATGCTGTAGGGTGCATCAACGTGTTCCACCTTACCGAAAGCAAAACACGGAAAAGCCGCAGTAAGAATTACGGCGGTAATTATAACAAAACTGAAAAGCTTTTTCATTTGAATTGATTCCTCCGGAGTACATACTCATACATATTATATTTTAAGACATATTCTCTTAAAATTCAAGTGTAAATTTATTTGACTAACAAGGAATATAGGATTATAATTATAAGTTGTAAAATATTATAAAGGAAAGTTTTTATGGAAAAGCTGCTTTGTCCCGTTTGCAAAAAGAATATGGCTCTGGTCGGCAGCTGTCTGCGTTGCGAAAGCGGACACAGCTTTGACCTTGCAAAAGAGGGTTACGTAAACCTGCTCATCGGCAGTAAATCGGGCGCCGCAACGGGTGACAACAAGGATATGGCACGGTGCAGAAAGAGCTTTCTGGACAAGGGCTATTTCGAGCCGCTTGCAAGGGAGCTTTGCGAAATAATCAACCGCGAAAGCGCTTCAACCGTGCTTGACATCTGCTGCGGTGAGGGCTATTACGCCGAATATATCAGCCGCAATACCTCTGCCGCCGTTTACGGCTTTGACCTTTCAAAGGAGATGGTACGCCTTGCCGCAAAAAGAAGAAGCGGCGCGCGCTTTTTTGTGGCAAATATGTCGGCTGTACCCATTTGCGACGGCTTTGCGGACTGTGCAATTCACCTGTTTGCTCCGTTTTGCGAAAAGGAATTTGCACGGGTTGTGTGTAAAGGCGGTGTGCTTGTCAGCGTTTGCCCGGGTAAAACTCACCTGTGGCATATGAAGCAGACGCTTTACACCACACCTTACGAAAACGAAGAGGAAAATCCGACCCTTGAGGGCTTTGATCTGGAAGAAACCTATAACATAAAAGCAGACATTACCCTTGCCTCACCCGAGGATACGGATGCGCTTTTCAGAATGACACCGTATTACTACCACACCTCCGAAAACGACAAGCAGAAATTAGCTTCGCTTGATACGCTCACAACTGTAACCGATTTTTATATCAGAATTTACCGCAGGAAATAAAACTATGAAAAGAATGAAACACGAAATTGATATGTGCAACGGCCCTCTTACGGGCAAGGTGCTGCTGTTTTCCCTGCCGCTTATGCTGTCGGGTATGCTTCAGCTGCTCTACAACGCCGCAGACGTTGCCGTTGTCGGCAGGTTTGCAGGCAGCGCTTCGCTTGCCGCAGTAGGCTCAACGGGCTCGCTTACAAACCTTATGATTAACCTGTTTATAGGCTTGAGCGTCGGCGCAAGCGTAGTTGTTGCACGAAACCTCGGTGCAAGAGATTTCCGCCGTGCCCACAATGCGGTACACACCGCAATTGCACTCAGCCTTGTTGCAGGTGCAATATCGCTCGTTATAGGCGTTGCATTTTCAAGAAGTATGCTTGTGATGATGGATTCACCCGACGACGTAATTGACCTTGCGGCGCTTTATATGAAAATATATTTTCTCGGTATGCCTGCGCTTATGGTTTACAACTTCGGCAGTGCGATTTTAAGAGCTATGGGCGACACGATGAGACCGCTATATTTCTTAACAGTATCCGGTCTTATAAACGTACTTCTCAACCTGCTTTTCGTTTGTGTATTTCATATGGACGTTGCAGGCGTTGCGCTGGCAACTATTATTTCGCAGTACGTTTCCGCTGCACTTGTAGTAATCTGCCTTACAAGGCTTGACAACTGCTGCCACCTGAATTTCAAGGAAATAAAGCTTCACAAAAAAGACGTTTCCGAAATGCTTCGTGTCGGTTTGCCGGCAGGAATTCAGAGCTCTATGTTTTCGGTTTCAAACGTGCTTATACAGTCGTCAATCAATTCCTTCGGCTCAACGGTTATGGCGGCAAACGCCGCAGCCGCAAACATAGAGGGCTTTACCTACACGGCAATGAACTCGATTTACCAGGCATCCATAACCTTTACAAGCCAGAACGTAGGAGCAAAAAAGCCCGAAAGAATAGGCAAGGTCTGCGTGGTATGCCTGCTGACGGTAACGGCAATCGGTCTTGTTATGGGCTGCGGCTCCTATCTGCTCGGCGAGCCTCTGCTGAAAATCTATTCAACCGACCCGGCAATCATCCCCTACGGAATTATAAGAATGAAATACGTCTGTCTCCCCTATTTTATGTGCGGCGTAATGGAGGTTTTTGTCGGACTTTTAAGAGGTATGAACTGTTCAACCGCGCCGATGATGGTTTCGATTTTCGGTTCGTGCGTTTTCAGGGTAGCGTGGGTCTATACAGCCTTCCGTGTAAGCCCGACGCTTGAAACGCTGTATATCGCCTATATCATCTCGTGGACTATCTGCTCGCTGATCCACTTCGCCTGCTACCTGTTTGTTAAGAAAAGAGCGACAAGAAGACTGTCGGAGAGTACGGAATAACTCCCCCAAAATGCATATAAATGAAAAATGAATAATAAAGGAAGGGCTACACCCATTTTATAATATAGTTCGGGTGCGGGTGTCCCGCCCACAATTATTCATTATTCACTATTCATTATTAATTCGCAACAATTTATTGTTGCACTAAACTGCAATTTTTTATCCTTCAAAACCCCAAACCTTCCCCCGCAAGCGTTGCTTGACATTAATCAAGCAATCTGTGCTTGGCTTGACGGGGGCTTTGTGCTATAATCAGGCTGTAGCTACGAAACCACAAAACCGCATACACAGGAGGCGGAAAAATGACTACAGGCGAAAAAATACAATACTACCGCAAAAAGCTCTCTCTTTCGCAGGAGGAGCTCGGACAAAAGCTGCTCGTCAGCCGACAGACCGTAAGCCTTTGGGAAAACGGACAGACCGCACCGACAATAGATAACCTTGTAAGGCTCAAAGAAATTTTCGGCGTTTCGGTGGACGAGCTGTTGGGCTGTGAAACCGAAGCCGCAGAAGAAACCCCCGAAACAGAGCCCGACACACCCGTACCGAGTGAGAGCTATAGCGTAAGCTTTTATAAAACCGAGCTTGATAATATATATAAATACATTTTGAAGCTCTCCTTCAAAAAATCGGTGATTTCAATAATCATCCTTGCAGTAATGCTTGCTGTTTATATATCAATAGAAGTCCCCGATGTTTTCATCGGCATTTTTGCAGGTGTTTTATTCATTTTCGTTGTTTCTGTTTTAAAGCAGTTTCTTTCTCACCGTAAGGTGTGGCGTGAAAGCATGAAAAAAGTTGCACAAAGCCGATATGAATACCGTGTTTACGACGATTATTTTACGGTTGACATAATCAGAAACAATGAGCTTATGAGGTCGGAAAAAATCAAGTTCACTGACATTAAAAACGCTCACGGTTCAGATGATGAAAAATACGTTCTTTTAAATATCAACAATCAGTTATACTTTTTAAGAAAAAACGACCTTGCCACAAACTCAGCATTTTACAAGGCACTTTATAATTCTTCAAAGCAGCCCGACAAAAAACCGGCAAAAAAGCTGATATCTGCGGCAAACGTTTTCTTTGCCCTTTCCATTGTTGCTGTGTTACTTTTAAGTGCAGTTCAGTATGAAGATTTTATTCTTGAAAACCCGTGGCTTTATGCGTTGGCACTTCCCATACCTGTTACGTGCACAACGCTTGGATTTGTTCTGAAAGCCAAAGGCTTCAAGCATAAGAAAAACGTTGTAGTTGGACTTATCGTAACCGCGATTTTGTGTATTGCTCTTTCCTTCAATTATTTCCTATCGGATATCGGATACGAATACGACCCCGTTACTACTTTTACCGAGGTCACGAGAATCGCCCTGCCCGAAGAGGTAATTGACGAATACACCGTAGAATTTACCGACGATACTCAACCAACCGATAACGGATATATTTATTCAATGTCACGGGTTGTATTTGAGGAATATTCTGCAGAAGCCTTTGAAAACAGCCTTTCACACGACCCTCGCTGGCTGAATAAATTTCCCGAAGAATTCGACGAAATACTTTCACCGCTCGAGTTTGACGAGGGACACAAAACAGCCAACAAAATGATGTTTTACAACCACTACAACGGCGAATATAACACCGTACCCTACCCCGAGGAACAGTATAACCTTATGGCTGTTTTCTATCACAGCGACACGAATATGCTTGAAATTTTCGAATACGACCGCATCGGTTTGGATTCACAGGAAAACACACGGGAGGAAATCGAATTGACGGAGCTTGAAAACGCCTTATACAACAAAATCGAATCCGAAATCCGCACTTGGAATGAAGCGGATATTTATGCTATATCATTTTTTGTTTATTCAAACGAAGCTTATACATACAGAGGCTTTGACAATGTTACCGAGTGGTATATCAGCTATAACACAGAATCCGACTGTGCAGGTGCAGGACAGTTTGACGAAGAGCGGTGGAATTATGCGTTCTGGCGGCATAACGAAACGCCGATTTTTTATTCAGACTCCCCGAATGAGCTGACCGATATGCTCTTTGACTGGTACGAAGAACAGGGAATTACAAATATCGGCGAGGAAAACGATAACGATGTTTGTCCTGCAGGTTGTTATGAAGTGATGCAAATGGCTGCCAACGTAGCAAAAAAACTGCACGCAGACGGCGTTATAAAAGAACAGTTCGGCAAGGATATACCGATTATCGTTCACGAATTGGACTATTACGACCTTATTGGCGAAATAACAAAAGAAGCCAATCCTGACGGACAGGCAAAAGTATTTTTAAGAGCACTTGAAATGGATTTTGGGTATGCACCCTTCGAATATGAAACTTGAGTAGGGCAATTCATTAATTACCCTACGGTTTACAACACGCAAAGGAGATAAACGGAATGAGTAAGAAAAGCCGAAAAGATTTGGACTACTTTTTATCCAACTGTTTTATCGGAATAATTGATGACTGGAGTGAACGGGATGTTTACGACATACCGCACTTTATTATCACAAACGGCAAAAGCGTTGAATTTGAAGGAGGCTTTGACAGCCTTTGCGCTTTAAAGAAAAAGGAAGAATTTTATAGCCTGGCGGGAGAATGCCTTGATATCATTTACAAGTTTGCCGATGCAGCAGACGAAACTGTTTGCTGTGCAGGACCTTTTCTCGACACAGAAAACTATGAGCACTGGTCTAATCTGAACGAGTATGATGCGTTCAACGCTCTGGCCGAACACATAAAAAACGAGGAGTATAAGGTTATTGATTTACCCGAATCACAAAACCTTATCGGGCTGATAATCGAAAACAATTTCAGGTATTTGTCACAGATAGCCTTTCTCTTTGCCGATAAAGATATAATCATTCAGCCCACACACAATGCAGAACTTTTAGTGTTTGCAAAGGATTGCGAAAAGGCAAAAATGATGTTTACAGAAATTCTTGACAATGGTTGGTTTATTTGTGATTAAAGTACCAAGCCCTGTAGGGTCGATTCATGAATCGACCGAAAATTACCGATATATCACTTTTACCACGAGCAATTCGCGAATTGCCCCTACGAAATGATGTCATTCCGAACACAAGGAGAAAATTATGAGAACGATTGAACTGTTACACTCAATTGCACGGCTTTTTGATTTCAAGGCTATCAAGGATACCGACGGCAACGAGTACGTTGTTTACAAGCACAGCCACATGGATGATGTCGGCACTCCGCCCGAAGACAAGACCGCTTTTGAAGCACTTGAAAACCACGAACATATCTCCGTAAGGCAGAAGAAAACCGATTTTGACGACGCCTGTTTTATAGCACAAAGCCTCGGAAATGCCCAGCTCGCCGCACTTAAGCTTGCCTTCCCCGACAAAAAGTTTATTGTTTTTGTCAGCGTTCATAAGGACGAAATAATTATCCGTTTTCATCAGAAATGGGAGAACGAACCCGTTTACTATGACGTAAATGCCAAATACGAAGACGATCCCAAACTCTTTGCGTTTGAATAATATTTTGGGCAAAAAACGCAAATAACTACCCCGAAATTTGTCAACGCTTTTCCCTTGACAAAGACGGAATATGTGTTAAAATAATCTTTACGAAAGCCATAAAGTGAGGTGAGAGGCTTTTGGAAAATCAGAACGGCAAAACAGTTGCACAGAATAAGAAAGCCTATCACGACTACTTCGTCATTGAAGAGGCAGAGGCAGGAATTGAGCTTTTCGGCACGGAGGTAAAGTCCATCCGCCAGGGCAGGGTCAATCTCAAGGACTCGTGGTGCTCAATCAAGGAAGGCGAAATTTTCGTAAACGGTATGCACATCAGCCCGTACGAGCACGGCAATATCTTCAACCGTGACCCGCTTCGTGTGCGCAGGCTGCTGATGCACAAGCGTGAAATCAACCGCCTTTTCGGTCTGACGAAGCAGCAGGGCTACGCAATCGTTCCCCTTTCGCTTTATTTTGTAAAGGGCAGAGCAAAACTCAAAATCGGTTTATGTAAAGGCAAAAAGCTTTATGACAAACGCGAGGTTGCAGCAAAAAAAGACGCCCAGCGTGATATTGAGAGAAATATGTCACTGCGCAATTCTTAAAACATATCTTGCGTTTACGGGTTACAGGTAAACTTCTTCACTATTCACTTTTACCTGTTCACTCACACGCAAGTATGATATATGGGGATGAAAGGATTTCGACGGGGATTCAGAGTCACGATAAGCGAGTAGCGGTGCGGAACCGCTATAAAAGCCGCAGTTTATTAAAAATAAACGACAACAATACAGTTCTTAAAGCTGCTTAACTTTTAGCAGCCGTCGTTACCGGGAGCACCGCGGCCCGGATAACGGCGTCGATTAGCGGTGAACGTGCGTGTCAGATTAGCCTTGTATGACACCATGCATTAAAGGCTACCGTAGGGTAAAGCCTGCCGTCCGGCGTTACCCGAGGGGAATCCTAAAAGAACGGATACACTCGTAGAAAGTTGTGGTAATGGGTTTTCGGACGCGGTTTCGATTACCGCCATCTCCACCAAACGAAAGTCAGACGAACACCTACTACTTCTTCACAGGCGGCTTTGCCGAGAAAGTGGAAATCTGACAGACAGACAAGAACCAAGGTTATAAATAGCCTTGGTTTTTTGTTTTGGTTTTCTTTATTCAAATAATCGATACACCTTGTTATTAATTTAAAAATGATGTATAATTATTTTAAACTCAATCAAATCCGAGAAAACGAAGTGGATAGAAAAAGAGTTTATAGAAAACACTATAATAATTTTTGAGGATGAAATTTTTTCAGAGTTAAAAGAGTTTTTTATCAAAGAAAATTATATATTTTTCTCTTTTTATGCACTTAAGTTTGATTGAAGAAGGTTAAAACAAATAAATTTTAAAAAGGTGGTTTTATTAATGACCAACAAAGAAAAAATAGTTTACGATTCCGTTATGGAGAACGATGACGGAATCGGTGTGCCTGCGCAATCTTATTATATGTGTTATATGGGAGATAAGTTAACAAACGGTCTTACTCCTGAATTAAAAGAGGAAGAGTTTGTTGAAATTGTAGAAAAACTTTATAGCGATGGATATCTTGATAAATCTGTTTCTTGGGCAGGAGAAGACATTTTTACTAAGAAAAAATCATCTTCATCGCCTGCACAGGGAAATCTATTCAGAAGTGTTTTAGGCAAATTTGTCACTGCAAGTGAAGAGGAAATTATGGATACCGCAGTAAATGTGATATATGATTTTTCAGAAGCAACCGGAGTTACCAACTCTAAAAGCATTATGACAACAGTTATGATGGGTGCAACTATAGGTATAGGAGCTGTAAAAGAACTTTCTGTTAAACAAAAGAAACTTATTGACCATGTATTTTCAACTGTTTTTGATTATTGCGGCGATATGGAACCGATATATAATGCAATAAAAAAAGATGAAATCCCTGAATCTATCTATACTCCGTTTGAATCAATAGGAAAATCAGGTAATCCAGCAGCCGGTATGCCACTTCTTTTCTATATTTTAAGCTTTGTATATATTGATGGATGTATAACAGAAGAGTTGTCTGATCGTCTGGAAAATATGTTTGCTACAGTTTTGTTGGCACAATTCTTTAGTCAGGAAGATTAACTTACTTTCACCACATTCTCCAAAACACAGACCTCCTTGTAAAATGGTATCACCAAATACAAGGAGGTCATTTTTATGTTCAGTAAGAAAGCCAAACTGAAGCTCACAGACTTTGAGTGTAACCTGTTAATCAACAGAAGCAACAACCCTGTCACCGTAGATGACATTCCGTTTGATGATATTGAAGCCGCCTTTAACGGTGAAAAGGCTGCTATGGAGCAATGTTCGCACTCTTCGGACATTGTTCCACCAAAAAAGCACTTGGCAATTGCCAAGTGCTTTTTTTAAAACAAATCATTTTAGTGTGCGCTGAACAGTATCAGCTTATCTTTATCTTCTAATTTCACCTTGATTTCAGTTAAATCGCCGCCAAAGATCTCAAGCTTTCCGCCGGGTTTAACATATCCCAACACTACAGTCGGGTTAACAAAGCCCATCCTTTCTTCGGCAAGCGAGGCATTATAAACAGCACGAACCAGCTTATCGGCTGTAGTTTCCTTAGGTATATCATCAAAGTAGCGTTTAACCTTTTTGACATAAACTTCTTTGCTGCAATAATTTCCGGAATTATCATCATAAGAAAGTATGTCATTATAAAAATCAAACAATGCTTCAAACTCACTAATTTGCGTTATCATTTTACTGATATAACGGTTACTGATAACAACATTGTTTACGCTGTAACTGTTAACTATATCGTGGTGCTTCGGGTCTATTATTTCAACAATAACATCTATACTTTCCGCATCGAAATCAGGATTTTCCTTTATTTTATTTGTAATGATATCACGCACATAAACGAGATTGGCAAGCGCCTTTGCATCAATATCCTCATTAAGTGCGGAATCGTCAGAAAGAATCAGCACGCTCGTGTCTTCTTCATTGTCCGAAACAAATTGATCAATTGTAGAACAAATTATATCTTTATCGTACACATCTGCTTCAACAGTTTTTATAACGAAAGGATAATCTTTATAGTAGTTCATTTTCTCCAGACTCTTTTTATCATCAATAACTACTATTCTTACTATCTCTTCGTTACTTCTTTTCCATTCATTGCTGAAAGCTGTAAATCCCGCCATAATATGCTTACACTTGCTATTGTGACCCAGAATAACAACGTTCTTGCGCTCAATCCAATAATCCTTCTTCAAGGAAACCTTATAATCGGAGCTTTCAACAACAGATTTCTTATGTATATCTCTGTCATTGTCTGCAACATAAAACGCAAATGAATCATTTCCTTTTTTCAACGTTGTAATCGGTAAGGCATGATTATGGTTTTCAAAATACTTTCTGGCAAACGAAATTTCGTCCTCGTAAGGATGATGCTCCGAATGGAATTCCGCACCTCTGTTTGAAAACAATTCGCTGTATGCAGCATTAAGTTCAGGCATAAGACAAAACTGAGAAAGAATTTGTCCCAGAACCTCATTAACCTTAACGGGTATAATATTGCACTTTCCGTCAACCTGTTTTGCTTCAATAATTTTTTCTACCAGTTCCAGTGTCCATGCATCTGTGATTTCAACAACAATTTTCTGGTTATCAGCAGACGTTTCAGCAGCCGTTATATCCGAAACCTGCATCAGCGTCTTAATTGTCTGCGAATTTCCTCTGCTGCTTTCCTCTATTCTCTCTCGATGCTCAAACTTACAAATAGTATTATTGATATCGTTGCCCAGAATTATTACTGCACGCGCCTTGCTCAGCGATATATCGTTGAGCTGCTTTGCCGAGAAAACATCACCGTCACGAACCATAACAACTACATTCTTTTTGAATCGTTCTTTTCTGACCGCAAACTTACGCTTAAGCCAAGGAAGTGTTTCATACTTTTTCTCAACTGCCAGATTTTCTCGGTTAATAGTATCTGAAAGTCTTTCTTCTATTTCTTTTTCAATCTCTTCTTTTCTTGACTGAACTAACACAACTACTTTTTGCTTTTCATCGCTGTACAGCATATCGTTTATAATTTCAGATGCTCTGCTGTTCCAGTTCAGAATTACGAAATGGTTTTGTAAATTCAGCTTTCTTTTACCCGAGTTAGCGTTTTCAATAAAATTAGAAATATAGTTTGTAACATAACCTATTACAGAACCTGTAAAAGAAATCATACCAATCAACACAACTATAAGACAAACAAGTGTTATGGCTATACCGGATTTACCTATATCAGCCACAACAAACTGAATGCAACCTGCGTCCAGAATCATTGTAATCGTGCAGATAGCCGCCTCTATGAAGCCCATTTTTTCTGTTCCTTCAAGAGACAGTGCACTTATAATCAACGCTGCAACAAGGAAGAATATAATGTTAAATAGCAGAATAACCGCCAAAACCATCTTGCCCGGATTTTTAACTAATTGAATACTGAACCATTCTTTAATTTTATTAAGCATTTACACACCTCATAACCCAAGTTAGTCACATATCTTAAAAAACATTATATATCGTTTATAAAAACAATGCAAGATATACGCAAATAAAAGGGAACAAATCGCACTCAAAAAGTACGGTTTGTTCCCTGAATTAATTTTTATATATTCTGTCTGCCTTCGAGGGCACGCAGGAGCGTTACTTCGTCGGCATATTCAAGGTCTGCGCCGACGGGGACACCGTAGGCAAGGCGGGTTGTTGCAACGCCGAGGGGTTTGAGCAGGCGTGAAACGTACATTGCCGTTGCTTCGCCCTCAACCGTCGGGTTGGTTGCCATTATGACCTCTTTTATCTGCCCGTCGCCCATTCTGGCGATTAGCTCTTTAATTGTCAGCTCTTCCGGTCCGATACCGTTAAGCGGCGAAATAACACCGTTTAATACATGGTACGTGCCGTTAAACTCACGTGTACGCTCGATTGCTATAACATCTCTCGGGTCTTCAACAACACAGACAACCGACATATCTCTGTCCGTTTTTGAGCAAATCGGGCAGAGCTCGTCCTCGGAAAGGTTGCAGCAGACCGCACAGCGATGAATTTTCTCGTGCGCATCTAATATTGCTTTGGCAAAGCCCTTCGCCTGCTCCTCGCTCATATCGAGCACGTAAAACGCAAGGCGCTGAGCCGTTTTGTGACCTATGCTCGGCATACGCTCAAACTGCTCAATGAGCTTAGCCAGCGACGCTACCTCGTAGCCCATTAAAACAGACCCGGGATATTAAGGCCGCCCTTTGCCTTTTCCATACCCTGCATCATAGCGTCCTCAGCCTTGCGGAGTGCCTCGTTGACAGCGGCAATAACCATATCCTGAAGCATTTCAACGTCCTCGGGGTCAACAACCTCGGGGTCGATTTTGATGTCCTTGAGAACCTTTGCGCCTGTAACGGTTGCCTCAACAGCACCTCCGCCTGCAGAAGCAACGTAGTCTGTAGCCTCTACCTCTTCCTGTGTTCTCTGCATTTCTGCCTGCATATCCTGAAGTCTCTGGAGCATTGCTGCCTGACCACCCTGGGGTGCACCGGGAATTCTTGCTTTCATTTTTATCTATCCTTTCAATTGTTTAATTATTTTCTATACTGATGCCGTTTTCCTTTGCCCTGTTGAGCAAATCGGCAAGAGGGTCTGTTTCGTGCGGCACAGGCTCGGGCTCGGGAATATTAGCCGGCTCGGCAACCTTTCTGAATTTCATCAGACAGTCTGTACCCGTAACATTATAAAACGCCTTTTTCAGATCCTTACGGCTTTCCTCGTCCTTGAATTTACCGACAAGGAAGGCGCTGTTGTGGCAGATGTTCACAACACCGTCCTTAACTATAGCGTATGTGTTGAACATCATACTCGCAAGCGGAAGGTTGAAGGTTTTAAGCTCCTGAATAACGTCCGTCCAGCAGCTGAGCTCACCGTCGGGCAGAGTTTTCGGAGCAGGAGCTGTGGGCTGTGCAGGAGTCTGTGCCGGTACAGCTTCATTAGCGGAAGACTGAGCGGCAACGGGCTGCTGTACTGCAACCGCACCTGTTCTTACTGCGGTTTCAACTGCTGCAACACGCTTGAGAATCGCATCGACGGAGGAATCAAGATTCGGTGTACACAGGCGCACAAAAGCCATTTCCGTTTCAACACGGCGGTTGAGACCCTTGCGCAGATTACCGCAGGTTACCTCAAGCACGCCCAAAACGTGCATAATGTGTTCGAGAGTGTAACTCATCGCCTGGGTTTCGAGCTGTTTCAATTCAGCCGCAGTACAGACGATAAGACCCTCGGGCTGTTTGACCGAACGGATTATCATAAGGTTGCGGTAGTGGTCGATAAGCTGGGTGCACAGCCGCTCCATATCGCAGGAGGAGTTGTGCAGATCGTTTATAATCGAAAGTGCCTTTGCACAGTCGTTATTCTTTATACAGTCTGCAAGCAGGAAAAGGTGGTCATGACCCGTAAGACCTGCAACGTTGCTGACAAGGTCTGCGGTTACATTTTTGCTCTGGCTTGCACATTGGTCGAGGAGTGAAAGCGCGTCACGCATACCGCCGTCGGCAATTTTGGCTATAAGCGAAGCGGCTTCGTTTTCAAGGTCAAAGCCCTCACGCTCGGCAACAAACTGAAGTCTGCCTGCAATATCCTGCGGCTCGATGCGCTTGAAATCAAAACGCTGACATCGGGAAAGAATTGTTGCAGGGAGCTTGTGCACCTCGGTTGTGGCGAGGATGAATTTAACGTGCTCGGGCGGCTCTTCAAGAGTTTTGAGCAAGGCATTGAAAGCACCGACGGAGAGCATATGCACCTCGTCAATGATATACACCCTGTACTTTGCTCTGACGGGGGTATAATTTGCCTCGTCACGCAAATCACGGATATTGTCAACACCGTTGTTACTTGCGGCGTCGATTTCAACAACGTCGAGAATTGCGCCCGAATCTATTCCGCGGCAAACCTCACACTCGTTGCAAGGATTGCCGTCCTGAAGGTTTTCACAGTTGACAGCCTTTGAGAGAATTTTGGCACAGCTTGTCTTACCCGTACCCCTTGAGCCGGTGAAAAGGTAAGCGTGAGCAAGCTTATTTGCTTTAAGCTCGTTCTGCAAGGTATTTGTGACGTGCTGCTGACCGACAACATCGCTGAAGGTCTGCGGACGCCAGGTACGGTATAACGCACGGTACATAAAATTCACCTCTCATTTTACTGTTTTATCGGAACGGTCAAGACCGTTCCCTACGAGAAGAATACACTCTTCACTATTCTGTAAAAACGGTCGCTCGGAGAAAACTCAGAATGTAAAGATTGTGTAGTTATTTTTTCGTCAGAGAAGTTTC
>JAZOMP010000134.1:0-12498 GCA_045654045.1 Acutalibacteraceae bacterium | reverse complement strand
TGCAAGCACTTCAACTATCTTAAGGAAAAACTCAAGTATCGGTGAGATGCTGTCAAACACCGGCGGCAAATCAACCGTAGCGGCAAATGACTGCACCGCAAAACCTGACATTGCGGCAAGTACAAAAGCTGTACCTGTGAGAAAACGTTTCATTGTTTCTTTACTCTCCCACTATAAAATATTAATGTAATTAATAAGGTTACTTGAGGTCAGCGTCAGTCTTTCCGCTTTCGGAAATAGCCTTCTGCTGTGCCTTAACCTTGTCAAGCGAATCCGCATCGCCCGTTGTGACCTCGGAAGCCATCATTGCACGGCGTGCAAGAAGCTCCTCATACATCTTGTCTCTCTTCTTACCGGAAAGGTCGTAGAAGAGAAGAGGAATGATACTCAGCGAAGTTGTAATCATAGGCATAACGGTAAACATTGCAAACAGCCAGAACTTTGTATCGTCCGTCTGGGCAGAGCCGCTGGCGTAAGCGTTGATGTCGTAACCGATCCACTTTTTGAACAGAGTCTTGATAAAATTACTGAAGGTACTGGAAAGCTTCTGGGCAAGACCCTTTGCGGCAGAGGTCATAGCCTCTGTACGGTAGCCGTTCTTCCATTCGCAGTAGTCCATAGCTTCGTTGTACATTTCGCTGGGGATAACGTGGCGTACACCGTAGAAGAACATATAGAAGGTTTCCTGAAGCGCAAGAGCAATACCCATAGGAATAACCCTCTTGTACAGACCGTTTTTCTTACCGCCTATGCAACCGAAAAGGAAGACAGGAATATATGTAAGGTCGATACTGTATTTACCGAGAATTGCGAGGGCTCTTGTTGAGAATTTCTTGCGGAACCACGGAACAAGCGCATAAGAGAATGGGTGAACAATAGCACCGGGAATACCGACGATGTTACCCAAGCTCGCAAAGTTGAGAACGTCAATAAAGTAATCCTTCTTACTTCCGCTGAACAGCGAGAAGTTACCGAGCGTATCGGAGAGAGTGAGAAGAAGAATTGGCTTATTATTGACAATCGACTTGATACCCTCTCTGATGCTCGGGGTTTCAATCGACTGCATAACACGTTCTTTCGCCATAGTGGCAAACCATAATGCGGCAAGGCCGCTGACGAGTGAGGTGAACACACCCATACCCATAAACACGCCTCTGTAGGCTTTTTCAAAATTGCCGCCTGCAATAATCTGGTTACCGATAAGGTCAAGCACAAGGTCCATTATCTGCTGCGGCAGATTTTCACCGAGGAAACCCGAGAAGAACTGCGCCTGAGTGATGAGCCTTGTACGCTCTATCGGGTTAGGCGTAATCGTAGCCAGCATACCCGTCTGCGCAAAGCCACGGAAGGTACCGCCCGTTTCACGCAAAATGGCAAGAACGAGGTAGAAGAAGAACTTTGCCATTGAGGTTGAGCTTGCACTCGGGAAGATAGCAGGCATCAACCAGTAAAGACAGGTAGCAATAGTACCCGGAATACCAAGAACTATAAGATAAGGCTTGAACTTACCCCAACGGGTACGGGTTTTATCGACAACAGCACCGGAGAAGGTATCGTTAATAACGTCCCATATACTGTTGATAAGGTTTGCAACAGCCTGCAAGCCCAGATCCATTTTAAAAATGGTGGTAATAAAACGTTCGGAGTAGGAGTTGATATTGAAGCTCTGTGCCATATCGAAAATAACATAGCCCACAGTTTCTTTTGTTCCTACATAACGTCTGTTCTGCTTGGCGTAAAAGCCTTCATCATGCATAACAGGCTCGGTTACAGTATCTTTTTTAGCCAAAAATCATACCTCCCGATAAATATTTTTAGTTATTATAACACAATTGTTATAGTGTTGCAAGGGTTTCCGGCTTTTTTATTAATTTAAACGGTTAAATTCAATTTATATTTACGCTATGTCATTTTAGAAGGCTGACTTTCATAGTAATAACCAATAAATATAACATGGAGTGAGAGTATTGCTTTACGAAATCATCAATGCCGTTATATCAAATCTTTTATATTTCACACTTCATTTGCAAAACGCAAATTCATTCCCCAAACCACTTTCAGCCAAGCGTGAAAGAGAGTGCTTCGACAGAATGAAAAGCGGCGATGAGCAGGCACGGCAGACACTGATTGAGCATAACCTACGGTTAGTTGCACACGTGACAAAAAAATACTATTCGCTTACGGCAGACAGCGAGGACTTAATTTCAATCGGCACGATAGGGCTGATAAAAGCAGTTAACTCGTTCGACTATGAAAAAAACGTGCGGCTTGCAACATATGCCGCACGGTGTATTGAAAACGAGGTGCTGATGTATATGAGAAGCAGCAGAAAAAATTCGCAGGATATTTCGATGAGCGAGCCGATTGACACCGACAGCGAGGGCAATCCCCTCACCTTCAGCGATGTGATATATGAAGATGACACAATAGCAGATGACATTGACCTGAACGAAAAGACAAGGCAGCTTTACTGCTTTGTGGAAGCGCTCGACAGCGAAACAGAGAAGACGATAATTATTCTGCGGTACGGGCTGTACAACAAAAAGCCGCTGACCCAACGCGAGGTTGCACAGCGGCTTGGAATATCACGGTCGTACGTATCAAGAATTGAGAAAAGAGTACTGGAGCATTTACGGGAAAGGTTTGATAGTTAAATTACAGTTTACCTGTAATTTATTGCCAGGCCCAGAAGCAGCAGTCCGCTTGTAACGAACAGGTTGATTATCTGGAATTTCCAGGAGAATTTTACCCATTTGCCATAACTGACATCGGTAAGACCGAGCGCAATGAGCAAAGCGGCATTTGTAGGATAGAACACATTTGAAAAGCCGTCACCGAAGGCGAAAGCCATAACACAAAGCTGTGCTTCAATCCCGAAGAGCTGTGCCATAGGCACGATAAGCGGAATAAGCAGAAATGCCTTTGCTGAACCGGAGCTGATAAAGAAATTCATGACGAGCACTATAAGGTAAACAAAAAGAATAATCATCCATGTGGGCATGCCGTTTGCCGCACCGACTGCCCAATAAAGAATTGTATCGAGAATTTTGGCTTCCGTAAGAATATACTTGATTGAGCTTGCGAGTAAAAGCATAAGCACCGCAGGCAGAATACCGACAACACCCTTGCCGAAATATTTGCCGAGGTCCTTGCCCTTCATACCTGAAACAAGTGCGGCGGTAATACCTGCAATAAGGAACATTACGGCAACAATAACCATTGTATAATCCTGCAAAGCGGTAATAAAGCCAGAGCTTAAAACAAGAAGCATACCGAAACCGACAATTGAAGCAAAGCTGATTAAGCCCTTATCCATCTTTTTATCGGGCGTAAAAGGAATTTTGCTTATTTCGGCAGAAGTATTCACCGAAACCTTTTTGCCGTGTCTGAATGTGAAAACAAAGAGGATGGCATAAATCACAACAAAACCGACCAGGCGGAACCAGATGCCCGAAAACATAGGTAAGCCCGCCAGACTCTGTGCAACGCCGACCGTAAAGGGGTTACATACACCTGAAGCAAAGCCGCAGCCGGAGGCAAGCAGGCTCATAGCCATACCCGTCATAACATCCCAGCCGAGACTCACGGAAAGCGAAACAACAATAGGTACAAGCGGAATACATTCCTCAAACGAGCCGATAAAAGCACCCATACCCATAAAGAAAAGCATTACAACCGCCATCAACTTATAGCGTGCGCCGCCGAAGTGATAAACAATTTTGTCGAGCATATATTTCATAAGTCCGTCGGCATCAAGGCTGTTGAAAACGCCGCCGATAACAAGCAGAAACACAATAATCGCTATCATCATACCGCCGCCGTCTGCCCCCAGCACAAGCACGGGAGAAAGCAGCCACTTCCACAGCGGCATACCGCCTTCAACATAGCTGAAGCCACCCTCGGCATCGATTATAGTATTACCGGCAGCATCAAGCGTACGTGCATATTCTCCGCCCGGAATGAAGAAAGTAAGAGCATATGTAAAAATCATCAGCGCAAGTATAACAGCAATTGCACCCGCAAATGATTTTACGCTTACGTTAAGACCTTTCTTTTCAGTTTTTTGTACCGTTTTATCAGACATTATAAATCACCTTTGTTTCACAAATTGCAATTTGTCAATTCCCATTCTATATCTTGGCATTATACAAAATTCTGCATAATAATTCAATGTCAAATGTATATAAATTCCAGCGGATATTGGTGCTTTATTTACAAACAATATATAACGGTGATGAATTTTGAAGGACTATAACATTGAAGAAAAGAAGGCAAAGCTCTCCGACTGTCAGATTGAAGACGATTCATTTGATATGGCTACCAAATACGGCAGGTGTAACGTTCAACCGACAAACAACACGGACAACACCTTTCCGGCAATTGCACAAGGACTGGCAAAGAAGCATAAAAGAGGAGAAAAATAACTGACGCAGGTGCTTCGCAAAGAAACACCTGCGTTGTTTTATTATCTCAATGCCCATTCAAGAGATTTTGCGATGATATAGGAACATTCGGGATTCATCGGGTTTACGGGTACATCGGGCGAGAAATCCTCACTGTCCGCCCAGATAACCAAGCCTTTTTCTTTATCAAGTTTCAGGTAGCAACTGCTGATATCGCAGAAACAGCCTTCCTGCCAACCGACAATGCCAAAAGCCCTGACTCCGCTGAAACGCAATTCGAGTGTTTCCTTTGCTGACTGACTGCTCAACGAAAGATACAGTATTTTCTCCTGCTCCGTACCGTTTCTCATAACTCCGGTTTCATCGGCAAAAGAACCCGTAAAATAGCTGACGCTGAAAATACAGCTGTCGTGAAAACCGCCATACACAGTCATCAGTACATCAATATCGGACTGCGTTGCAATATTATTCCACTCGTACATAATAATTATTCCTCTGCTTCTTTGCGTACAAGCGCGCCCGGATGCACGGAAGTATCGCACTTGAAGCTGCATTTCATCATCGGGTGGGGTGCAACGTCTATTGCTTCGCCCTTTTCGTTTTGCAAATCTTCAACCTTAATTTTAATCGGCTGACTGCCCGAAACCATAATTTCAAGCTCGTCACCCTCAAAGAAGCGGTTGCGCTGGGTTACGTAAGCTCTGCCGTTTTCGCAGGAATTAATCTCCGCCATAACATTCCAGTTGCGTTTATACGTACCCTCGTAATAAATCTGCGCATCGTCCTTCGGGTCGCCGAAGAAGAAGCCCGTACAGTATTCTCTGTGGCTGACCTTACGGGTTTCGTCTATCATCCATTGCTCGGGTTTATAGTCATCCGACGGATTCTTAAGGTAGCCGTCAATAGCCGCCCTGTAGGCATTTGTAACAACAGCCGTATAATAGGACGATTTTGCTCTGCCCTCAATTTTAAACGAGCTGATACCCGCCTTTACCATTTCGGGTATATGCTCAATCATACACATATCACGTGCGTTCATAATATATGTACCGCTGTGGTCCTCCCCTATCGGCAGATAGAAGCCGGGACGCTTTTCCTCCATAATTGCATATTTCCAACGGCAGGGCTGAGCACACTCTCCCCTGTTGGAATCTCTGCCGAGGAAATAGTTTGAAAGCAGGCATCTGCCCGAAAACGAAACGCACATTGCGCCATGGACAAAGCATTCTATTTCCAGGTCGGACGGTGTCTTTGCCCTGATTTCGGCAACCTCTTCGAGCGAAAGTTCACGGGCAAGCACAACACGCTTTGCACCCATATCGTACATTGCGTTAGCGGCGGCATAGTTTACGATGCCCGTCTGTGTGGAAATATGGATTTCCATTTGGGGTGCCAGTTTTTTAACAATTGAAAGCACACCCATATCGGAAATAATCATTGCGTCAACCTTTGCCTCAACCGCACCCTCAATAATTTCGGGAAGCTTTTCAAGGTCGGTGTTGTGGGCAAGGACGTTACAGGTCTGGTAAACCTTTATGCCCTTACCGTGGCAGAGCTCGACTGCGCTTTTAAGCTGATCGGGGTTGAAATTCTGCGGTGCGGCACGCATACCAAGGCTCGTTGAGCCGAGATAGACGGCATCTGCACCGTACATAACGGCGGCTTCAAGGCGTTCCCTGTCGCCTGCCGGAGATAAAAGTTCGGGTTTAAACATAATAAATTTATCCTTCGTTATCTTTGAGTACCTGTGCCCAGTTTGACTGGAACTGGCTGTAGGTCGAAGCAAGGTAAATCTTGCCCTTTTCGTTGTGGCAGAAATAGAAATAGTTTGTGTCAGACGGATTGAGCGCGGCTTCAACAGCGGCTGTACCGGGGTTACAGATAGGTCCTGCAGGCAAGCCCGCACGTGTGCTGTTGGTATCGTAACCGCTCATAAACGTGTTTGCCTTTGCCGCACCAAGCTCCTTGGAAAGGTAATTTGTGACGTACTTCTTTGTTGAGTCACAGCCGAGTGTCGGATAAGACGAAGGGTTGTTGAGACGGTTGTGAATAACGGAGGAAACGTCTGCCATCTGGCTCTGGTCCGCGGCCTCCTTCTGGATAATGGAAGCGATTATAATAATCTCATCCATTGTGTAGCCCAGCTCCTGAGCACGCTTCTCGTAAACCTCGCCCCACTTGGTTTCGTAGTTGGCAAGGAATTTGCGGATAACACTGTTGGGGTTTTCGCCTATTCCGCCTGCCTTGTCGCTTACGAAGAAATCGTAGGTATCGGGGAACATATAGCCTTCAAGATAATAGGCTCTCGAGCCGTCGTTAGGAATTGTATTTACAAAGCCGTAGTCAAACTCAACCTTGGCAAGCGCATCGTAAAGATATTCTTCCGGGCAGACGTCGTTAGCGGCAAGCTTTTCGATAATCTGCGGAATTGTCCAGCCTTCAGGGAAGGAAAGACGGATTGTTTCGCCGGATGTTCTGTTCTCACGCATGGCAGTAAGCATACCCTCAACACCCATATCGGCTGTAAGATAATGAATACCGTTGATATAGGTTTTCGTGTCAAAGTGCCTGAACTTTGTCATAAGCTTACAGAACCACTCGTGCTTTATAAGCCCGTTATCGCCGAGAACGTCAATAATTTCCTTGTAGTCTGCATCCTTTTCAATTTCTACAGTAACAAGCTCATCGTCCCGGTTGATGGCAAGCACGTCGTTTATACAAGAAATGCAGTACATTGAAGCAAGCACGGAAGTGAGCACAACTATAATGCAAACCAGTGCACGGCGAAGGCGCACGACCTGCTCTGACTCCTTCTTGCGCTGTTTCGCGCGCTGCTGCTTTTCCTGCTTCTGGCGTTGCTGCCTTTCCTCCTCCTGAACGCGTCTGTGCTCAAGCTGAGCCTTACTGGGCTGACGTGCAGCAAAATAAATCGCCTTGTTCTTCGGCTTTTCAGGCTCGGTAACAACCGGCTCATCAAGAATCGATTCGTCAATATTAAGCTTGAAGTTCTTTACCGTTTCCCGTCTGCTTACAGGAATATCGGCAACGGAGCCGCCCGAGGAAACCTCTTGCGGCTGATCAGCGGGCTTGGCAGGCTTTGGAGCAACGGGCGGTGCGGCTTTTGCCTTTTCCTCATCGTGCTTTGCAAGCCACGCGTCAAAATCGTCTTCAAATTCAATTTCAAATTTCTTTTTGTCGTCCATTTATGTAGCTCCTGTCAACAAAAATAGTTATCTTTTTCAGTTACTATTATATCCACCTTGCGGTCAAACTTTCCGTGCGGCAGGCTCTCCTTTACCCAATCCGAGTATGCAAGGCCTATGCACTTGCCCTTATAGCCGGAAAGAAAGCGGTCGTAATAGCCCTTGCCGTAACCGAGACGGAAGCCCTGCTTATCGTATACAAGAGCCGGAACAATGCACACGCTCGACGTAAAATCGGTAAGCTTTCTGCACTTTTCAGGTATAGGCTCAAGCACACCGAAGGCACCCGTTTCAAGGTCGTCAAAGCTTGTAATTACATAAAAGTCCATTTCTCTCGTACCGGGCACGCAACGGGGCACGGCAACGGTTTTGCCTAGCTTTGATGCACGCTCTATAAGCAGCTTTGTATCTATTTCAACGGGCTTTGCGCTGTAGAGCAGAACGGTTGAAACCTCACGGAATTTCCACAGATTCATAACCTTACTCTGAATTTTAAAATCCATCCTCTGCTTTTCGGAGCGTGAAAGCGACTTTCTCCACTCTATTGCGGCGCTTCGCAGTGCCGCTTTTTCGGGTCGAATATCATTAATCATTGTAAAGAGACTCCCAAAGCTTTTCCGCTTTTTCTTTTCCGATAAACTGCTCAGCTATGACCTTGCCGAATTTAAGCGCAACTCCGCAGGCCTTCGCGGTGATAATCTTACCGTCTGCAACAACCGAATTTTCCGAAACAGTTGCACCATAGAGATATTCTTCAAAGCCGGGGAAGCAGATTGCCTCCTTACCTTCGAGCAGACCCTTTTTGCCGAGTATGCTCGGCGCGGCACAGATAGCGCATATATATTTGCCGTTTTCATTTGCGTAGTCGATAAATGCATTGACCCCGGCTGAATTTTCAAGGTTCGTTGTGCCCGGCATACCGCCCGGAAGCACAACCGCCTGAACGTTCTCATCGGGCGTGATTTCACCTATTTCACAATCGCACACTACGGGAATATTATGCGAGCCGCTTACGGTTTTACCGGTAACGCCTACTGTTTTAACCTCAAGCCCTGCACGGCGGAGCACATCCACCGTTGCAAGTGCCTCAACCTCTTCAAAGCCTTCGGCAAAAAATACGTATATCATTTTCATTTCTCCTTTATTCAAGAGTAAGACCTATATATGAATTAAGCTGTGTGAGCCTGTCTGCTTTTTCACCCAGCGCAAGCAGCATACCGTAGCGGTATTCTTCATTTCTTTCACACGGCACTTTTATATATTCACCGTCGGAAACGGAAAATATTTCGCCGTCGGTTTTCAATATATCCGTACCATACTTTTTGTGCTCGGCAATGATATAATCCGTATGCTCTCTGCACCACACAAAGCTGTTTTCCGCTTTGGGCACAGGCAGATTTTTTAACTGCTTTTTTGCGTAAAACGCTGTTTTATATCCAAAGCGTGAGTAATAATCAAAAAGACTTTTTTCGGCAGGAACAAGAGCAATAAAGCTCTTGCCCTTCTCTCTCGCTTTTTCTTCTGCAAGTTCCAGAAGCCGTGCCATATAGCCCTTAGAGCGATAAGACTTAAAGGTTGCAGCAGCAAAAAGGTAAAAGCCGTCAACATCATCCAGCGCACCGTCAATCAGGTAAAGTGCGCTGACAAGCACGCCGTTTTCGGTAAGCGGCACAAAGGTACAGCCCTTATGCGTATCAAGAAAAAAATTTATATATTCCTCGCTGTCACCGAATGCCTCGCGCCAGAGGCTGACAGCTTGTTTTTTCAATTCTTCGTTTTCAAATTTAACCAAAATCAATCACACTCTGCGCTGAATTTTTCGAGCCATATTTCGGGGTAGTAGGACTGCTTCGCCTTACGTAAACCCGGTGCACCCGTATCCTCTTCCCTGTTGATAAGCTCGTATTCACCCTTGAGCCTTACCGCCATTTCACGGTTGATTATCGGGTAAGCACCCTGAACAGTGGCATAAGCCTTTTCAAAGTGGGTGCAGAATATTTTATCGTTAAGTCTTTCACCGAAGGAAAAGGCAACAATCTCACCGCCTGCGCGGATAAGACCGCCCCACAAACCCAATTCATCATAGTGAGCTATAGCTTCATTAAGGGCATTGTGCTCGGCAGAAATCGCAACCTCATCCTTGTACTCATTAAGCATAAGCCAATGCTCGTTCATCGCAGCACACTGACCGATATTTTCCGCAGTAATTTCTTCAAAAATCCAGTCGGGATTGTTGCGCACAAAAGCGGAAATATGGTTGCGCTTGCCGTGAAGCTTTTTGCCGGAAAGAGTGGCAAGCTTTTCGGCAGAGTAGATATAATCAAAGCGGCTGTCATCCGCAGTAAAGGTGAATTTATCCGGGAAAAGGCTTTCAATTTTTACCTTGTCCTCGCTTGAGCAACCGAGAATCGCCACACGGTTGCCGTCTTTTTTCGCATCTGCAATTATAAGCTCCACCATTCGGGCAAAATCGCCCTCACCGACGGGACAGCAGTAACAAACGCCGTCCTCGGTGACGTACTTTGCGGTAAGCATTGAGCCGTAAAAAGCAATCTGCGTTTTATAAATGTTTCTCCAAATAAACAGCGTACCGAAGCAATATTCGCAACCCATATTCGGTGCAGTAAGAAGAATCTCATCCGCACGGGGCTTGTCCACCAATGTTATCGGGTGAAAATCAAGCATATATAAACTCCTGAGGCAGAGCCTCAACTATCATTTCGTGAATTTTTGCAATGCTGTATGGCTCACCGTTTTCGGCGCAGGTAATAACCGTCCAGCCCATTTTTTCTGCGGCGTACATAGCCGCCTCACGGCAACGGTAGAGGTACTCAACGTCTGCCTCGTGTACGTCCTTTTGCTCGCCCGTTTTTTCGCTGCGAAGTGACATAAGCTTCTGTGAAACGTCAATTGGCATATCGAGGTAAACAACGAAATCGGGCTTGGGTATGCCGAGCTTTACGTACTCAAAATCCTCCAGCCAGGAGAGGTATTCATCCCACTTGTCCTTGGGCATTTTTTCAAGCTGATGGTAAGCGTTTGACGTTGTATAGCGGTCGGCAAGAATTAATCTGCCACCGTCGTAATCTGCCTGCCAGTGCTGCTTGAAGCTTGCAAAACGGTCAACGGCAAAAAAAGCAGAAGCCGCAAAAGCACCTACGTCCTCGGGCTTTTTACCAAAGGCACCGCCAAGGTACATACGCACTAAAGTACTCGACGGGTCCTCGTAATCGGGCAGCTTAATCTGCTTATATGAGCAGCCTGCCTGCTGAAAATACTTTTTGAGCAGCTCAATCTGTGTGGATTTTCCGCTGCCGTCAAGACCCTCTATTACTATCATTCTGCCCATATTTCCGTCTCCTTAAAACACATAGTACACCTAATTATACAGGATAGATTATAACACATAAATATTTATATTTCAATTAATATTTTATCTCTTAATTATCTGTTTACAATTTTTTACAAATATGATATATTACTAATTGGAAATATGATTTTTTCGTTTCCGAAACAAACAACGAAATAAAAAAGGAGTGTTGAATTATGTCAAACCTCAAGGGTACAAAGACAGAGAAAAACCTTATGGAAGCTTTTGCCGGCGAAAGCATGGCACGCAACAAATATACATACTTTGCTTCCAAGGCAAAGAAGGACGGCTACGAGCAGATTTCCGCACTTTTCCTTGAAACAGCAAACAACGAAAAAGAGCACGCAAAAATCTGGTTCAAGCTTTTGAGCGGTATCGGCACGACAGAGGAAAACCTCAAGGCTGCCGCAGCAGGCGAAAACGAAGAGTGGACAGATATGTACGCACGTATGGCAAGAGAAGCAAGAGAAGAGGGCTTCGACCAGATTGCCGACCTTTTTGAGGGCGTAGCCGCAATTGAAAAAGAGCACGAGGAAAGATACCTCAAGCTCCTTGAAAACATCGAGAAGGAAGAGGTTTTCAAGAAGAACGTAAAGACTGTATGGATCTGCCGCAACTGCGGTCACATTGTTGACAGCGAATCTGCACCCGAAAAATGTCCCGTTTGTGCACATCCGCAGGCATATTTTGAGCTGAGAGTTATAAACTACTAATACAATTTTTTGTAGAGGAGTTTTATAATGAAGTATGTTTGCGACGTATGCGGCTGGATTTATGACGAGGAAAAGGGTTACCCCGAGGGTGGCATAGCCCCCGGTACAAAGTTTGAGGATTTGCCCGAAGATTTCGTCTGTCCCCTGTGCGAAGTCGGCAAAGATATGTTCAGCGAGGAATAATAAAAAAGATAACGGACAGTGACCTGTTACGGTTGCTGTCCGTTTTACATTGTGTTGTAATATTTGTCGTTGAGCCAACGGATTGGGTTTTCGTCGATGTATTTCCAATGCTGCAAAAAATCACGGTAATCCCGTACAATGTGGTCATAGTATAATTTCTGCCACGGTGAAAAGCCGAGCTTCTTTGTTACCGCACCCTTAAATTGTTGAATAATCCTTGCCGTCGTAGGGGCGATCTTCGGTCGTCCGAACTCATCGGTCACATCATTGTACAAAGCGAGGGTAAATGTATATGGTTCGGCATAACAACATAATTCGCCATTTCAACCGTACCGCCGTATATCTCGGCAATTTTTTTGATTTAGTTTGTTACAATTATACCGTAATCGGACAATACATCTTCCTGCACGGACGACCAAAGGTCGCCCCTACAGTTTAGCGCCTGCTTATTCCAGAAAAAGTATTAACAGTCAACTATTCTTATTTCGCTTTTCTGTCGATAAGGGCGGCTAATTTGAGAACGGCGGCCTGGGTTTTGCCGTCCTTAATCTGGTTTGTGAGTATCATATCGACTGCATCCGACAGCGGTATGTACTCAACGTTGAGGAACTCGTCCTCATCGAGGT